>CAZIDC010000088.1:0-9070 GCA_964537885.1 uncultured Syntrophaceae bacterium
CACTCCTCAGTTTTTGCGCGCCTTGCATCTGGAGCTTTTTACGAAACCATCGTTTCGGCGATTTACTACGAAAATAAAACCTTGAGCTATAAACAAGTTATTTTCATGCTGCGTGGTGCCTCCACGTCGGCATGAAAGTTTTTTACGAGATCATCAATATTTTCTTGGATAGGAACCAAGCCAGCGCCCTTCGGAAAAATGATGGAGGAAATGAGAAAGAGGGGGGTTTTGGACGTGCCCTTCAATGTCCAGGAAGTAGAAGGGGAGTTCGATTTTCCACCCTGATGGGCGCTCGTAGATTGAGAGGACTCGAACCTTCTCGTTTATCAACTTCGAAAGAATCCCATTCAGATCTTCTGTAACCAGCAAGGTCGTTTTGTCATGCTCCGTTGCCGGCGGGGTTTCTCTTCCGAAAATCCAGAACCGGGTGGTGTTCAGGGGAGAGGTTTCGATATCGGACGCGAGAACCTTTATCCCATAGAGACCTGTCGCTCTTCTTGAGGCAATGGCCGCTGTTTCTCCTGTCGAGTCCGCGCTCGCTTTCATCGCCGCCGCGGCGGATGAGGAAACCGGGATTTTGATGGCCCCCGGCAGATTTTGGGTAAGCCAGACCTCGCACTCTTCCAAAGCCTTGGGATGGGCCAGGACGCTCTTGGTCCCCTCGATCCTCCCCTCGGGCCTCGCCATCAGTTGGTGGTGCACGGCGATGAGCGTTTCTCCGATGATCCGCACCGCCTCCAGTTTGGCGATTTCATCGAGATTCTTCCCCGCCGGTCCGCCGATAGAGCTGTCGATTGCGAGAATGGCCTGGTCGACCTTTTTCTCCCGGTAAACCCGGATAACTTCCCTTGCCGTGCTGCAGGGAACCAATGCAAACCCGGATTGCCAAAACTTTAAGGCCGCCTCGTGGCTGAAGGTCCCGGGAGGGCCTAAATATGCGGCTCTGCGTTTATTCACGGCCCTTCCCTTCTTTCTTTCCTTTCCTGCGGTGGAGCGTTTCGAGAATCCGGGAAGATATCGGCGGGCAGCCTTGAATGAATATCCCGCGGTCCTTGAATTTTTGGGTGCAGTTCCCAAGCAGGACGGTCCCCTCCGGAAATTCCTGAAGGTGTTTCCCGATGCCCACATGGAACTTTTCATCCTGCAGACGGTATTCATCCAGGCGATCTCTCTGCCCCTGCAGAAAAACCATCAAGGTGGAAAGACAGGCGCTGCAGGATCCATGATCGTAAACCACCACATCGGGATAGGAAATGGAAATCCTGACCGGAGGAGGTTCAAAAGGATTTTCCCATTTGAGAAAATCGGGGGGGTCGACGGATATTTGATCCAAGCGGATCTCGCCCAATCCGAATTCATGGCAAAGCCGCAAATGCGGAACCTCCCGCGGATCGAACCCCATCAGGCGGGCGGCAACGACATCCGCGGCCAAGGCGTTTTCGCTGGCCACCACCACTCCCATTTTCTTCGCCCTTCCGTAACCCGGCCCCATCCCCTCCATCCCGACCATGCCGTCGATCACAACCAGATGCGGAGTTAGACCCGTGGCCATCTCGGCGATGGCCACATCCAGTTCCTTTTCGCCCTTGATGACCTCCGGGTCCGCCGCGAGATGGTGGAATCTCGCCTTCTCTCTTCTCCAGAGGAGCCCCTTCATGTTTTTGATCCCAAGCGTGACCCGGGTGTGCATATGCGTTTTCATGACCGGGACGGAGACAACGAGGTCGACTTTATTCAGAATGGAGGAGACCTTGATCTTTTTCAGGAGCCTTCCGCGGGGAATCCGGATCTCCAGGGGATCCAGTCGGTCCAAATCGAGGAGGGAAACGGCCTTTTCCCCGGCGACTTCTTCCAAACCGGTCTTCCGAAAAGCCGCGGCCGCCTTCACGCCGAAAATGCAGCTTTCGCCGATTACGATTTCCCGGGCTCTCTTCTTCTTCAGGAAATCGATGATCGCGGCCACGACCCGGGGGTCCGTCGTCACGCCTTCCCCCGCCGCGGCCATCCGGGCCGTGTTTGGCTTGATCAAAACCTTCCTGCCCCCAAGACCCGCAATGGGAATCCGGGAAAGGAGTTCAGAGGCCGTCTGATAGGGGTCGTCTCCTTTGGCCACGGAGACAAGAGGTCTATTCATTCTCTTCTCTTCGCTCGCAATGACTCATTTTTGAACTTTTTGGAAATTCATCAAAGTTGATGGTTTTGTAAGAAGTCGCCACTCCGGTTAACCCCGAATCGGCTCCGGGGCAGGTTCCGGAGTATAGAAAATTTATAACTGCTTAAGAACCCTAAATTCCGGATTCCGCCGGAATGACGAAAAAAGGCCTCTTCAGACTTTTGCGAGATCATCAAAGTTCATGATAGAGGATCTTCCGATCAAGGAACGCCAGCACCGATCCGGCCAGAGCCAGGAGATCGAACAACCAATAGGGCGCGATCCAGAGGATGCCAATCGCAATAAGAAGGATCCGGCCGAAGGGTTTTACCCCACCCTTCAACTGCCCGATAAATCCCGCGCTCAGGAAAATCATGGCCATCACCGTTCGGAAGATGCACAAAGCGATATCCAGCCAACGATTGCTGATGAAGAGGAGCGAAGGGTCGTAGACAAATATAAACGGCATCAAAAAGGCGGCATAGCTGAGGCGAAGACTGTAGCGGGTCGTTTCGATCCAGTCGGCATTGGCCATGCCCGAAGCGATGTAAACGGCCCCGCAGACCGGCGGGGTAATCGCCGAGAGGATGGCGAAATAGAAAATAAAGAGATGGGCGGCCAGAGGATGGATTCCTAATTTGATGAGAACCGGCGCGGCCACGACGGCCGCCATGATGTAGGCGGCGGTCGTCGGGACCTCCATCCCCAGAATGATGCACGTGGCCATTGTAAAAACCAGCGTGAGAAACAAATTGCCGCCGCTGAGGTCGACGATAAAAGTGGAGATCTTAATCCCCAGTCCCGTATAGGAAAGGATGGCGATGATGATCTGGGCGCAGGCGCAAATGCTCGCTATCATAGCAATCTGCGAGGCCCCCTCTTCGACCGCCCCTTTCATCTTAGATAGAAAAGATCGGTCGAACCGCCATTCCGAAGTGAAGAAAGCCAGGGGCAGCGTGCTCACCGTCGCCCAGAAGGCGGAATACTGGGGTGTGTAGAAACCGAATAGGAAAAAGAGCAGAACCGCGAACGGAATGATGAAGAAACTGCTTGCCTTCCAGGTCTCGGCCCAGCCTGGAAGTTCATACGGCTCGAGGCCGCGGAGACCGTCTCTTTTCGCGAAAAAATGAATTCCAATCCAGCAGGTGGCAAAATAGAGAATCGCCGGCAGGGTGGCCGAGAGGGCGATCGTCAGGTATGGGGTTTCGATCAATTCGGCCATGATGAACGCCCCCGCGCCCATTATGGGGGGCATGATCTGGCCGCCCGTGGAAGCGACCGCTTCGACCGCTGCGGCAAAAGGAGGACGAAAACCGAGGCGCTTCATCATCGGAATGGTGAAAGCCCCAGTCGTAACGACATTCGCCGAAGCGCTTCCGGAAATGGTCCCGAACATGGCGCTCGCCACCGTGGCCACTTTGGCAGGTCCACCTTGCAATCGTCCCGCCAGGCGCATCGAAATTTTTCGAAATCCCGTCCCTCCGCCGGTAGAACCGATAAAAGCCCCTAACAGGACGAAAATGGCGATGATGCTGGCGGAAATGCCCGTGAGCTGGCCCCAGATCCCTCCCGTCGTCAGATACAGCAGGCCCGCAATCTGAGACACATCGTACGGCACGTGGCCGAAGAAGCCGGGAATATGGTGCCCTAACAGGGCATACAGGAGGAAAAGGACCGTAATCGAAGGCAGGATGGGCTTGATCATCCTGCGGGCCGCTTCGAGGACGATCAGAACCATGAGCACGCCCAGAATCACCTGCCCCTGATTCTTCGGGATCCCATACTGGTCCAGGACCCCCTCGAAATCGACGATGATATACAGGCAGAGGAAAATCCCTAAGGCGGAGATGAGGATATTGAGAAAGAGGGCCTTCGTGGTCTGGATTTTCTTCCCAGCGAGAAACACGAGGGGAATTACCAGCCCTAAATGGATGGCCCTCTCGACCAGGTTCGGGATAAAGGCATAGATCGGAAGAAAAAGGGAAAACAGGGCCAGAAGGATCGAAACCCCCAGAATGATCCGAAAAATGATCCGGCGAAGAACTTCCATTCCTATCTCATCGCCGCAGGAATTTCGACTCCGACTTCCTTATAATACCTTAAGGCGCCCGGATGGACTTTGGCTACCCCATATCGGACCCCTTTGATATCCAGTCCTTTCCCAATGGCGTGGGCCTCGACTATGATTTCCTTGTTTTCCCAGAAAGCTTTTGTGATTCTATATGCAATTTCTTCGGAAAGATCGGCGGACGTGTAGGTCAGCACCGGAGAAGCCACGGTTCGCACCTCGTAGTCGACCCCCTTGTAGATCCCCGCTGGAATCGTCGTGAGGGAGTAAGTGGAATCCATCTCCGCCAATTTTTGAAACTCCTTCTCCCCCATCTCCAATAGGCGAACAGGCGTGGTCGCCGTGATCTCCATTACCATGGGGGTCGGGAAGGGGCTTCCCGTTGTAAATCCGACGGCTTTTCGGTTCACAACTGCATCCACGCCCTCTTTGAGGTCCACTCTGGGAAGGTCTACTTTTCCTTCCAGTCCGTAGACCTTCAGGATCAATATGGTCAGGCGCTCCGTAGCCGTGCCGATCCCCCCGGCAATATATCGCTTCCCGCTAAGATCCCGGATTGTTTTTACCCCGCTGTCCTCACGGACCACCATGTGGACAGTAACTCCCGGGATCGCCCAAAGGGTCCGGATCCGTTCGTATCCGGTTTCGCCGAACGGTTTCTCCTTTTGCAGCGCTTTGGCGATAAGGTCGGAGGTCGAGGTGAAAATAAAATTGTTCCGCGTCCGGGCTTCTTTCACATTCGCCACCGATCCTAGGCTCTCCTCCACTGCGGCATCGATTCCGGGAATAGTCATGAACGCTTTGGTCATCCCCATAGCCAAAGAATAATAGGAAGTACCAGCCCGGGCCGACTTCACCACGAGCCGGGTTTGAGAGAGAGCCTCTTCGTTCCCCCAAAGTCCCACGGCAAATAGAATTAGAGTCAAAAGGATCATCTTCTTTCTCATCTGTTTTCTCCCTTCTTGTTGGTTAATGGAGCCGATTTCTTCAAAAAGGCTGAAGCATTATTATAAGCCATGTTTTTCGAGTTTGGCCAATTTTTTATCGCCCCTTAACGGGCTTCTTTCCCCTTCCGGGGTCTGCTAACACCCTTGATCAATTCCCTCGATCATGTTACTTCTTTACCGGTAGACAGAATCCTTAGAAACGGAACCTTGATGGTTTCGTAAAAAGTCCATTTCTCCCCATTTTCGTCATTCCCGCGAAAGCGGGAATCCAGTTAATTCAAGCAGTTCTGGACTCCTGCTTTCGCAGGAGTGACGGCTTTTCCGACTTTTTACGAGATCATCAACCTTCATGATCTCGAAAAAATTCACCGTAACGATGGTCTCGTAAAAAGCTCCAGATGCAAGGCGCGCAAAAATTGAGGAGTGAGGCGCACTTACCGTTGCGCTGCAACGACGAAGTTGCAGCACAATCCGCCTCAGGCGGACAGATGGACTTTTTACGAAACCATCAATCAAAGAGGTGGCCGCCCTTTAATGTGAATCAATCCTCAAATGATCTTTAGCCCTGAAGGGAGTTTCCCTGGAGCGAAGGAAAGGGGAAGGAGCAACGAGGTTCGGCAGCAAGGATGAAGACGGACGCTGACAATTAACGAATGGAGGATTCCATGGAAAAAGACGAAAAACTGCATGATCTGCGGAAAAAAACCGAAGCCCTGGATATCCAAATCCTTCAGCTTCTCAATGAACGGGCGAAGCTGGCCTTAGAGGAAAAAGAAAAAGGAGTAAAGGCGGATGCGGGTATCCTGGATCTTGATTCCCCGAAGCAAATTCTTCATCTCTTTGAAACCCAAGCTGCCGGACCCTTTCCCAAGCAAGCCCTCTTGCCTGTTTACCGGGAAATCGTTTCCGCTTGCCAATCCTTGAAGACCCCGGCCACCGTGGCCTATTTCGGCCCGCCGGGAACTAACACTCATCAAGCCTGCAACGAATACTTCGGAAGCTCAGTCACGGCAATACCCCAGGAGACGATCCAGGACATCTTCGAGGTCGTCGAAAGGAAGAGGGCGGATTTCGGCGTCGTTCCGGTGGAAAACTCCACCGAAGGCGCGGTGAACCGGACCTTGGACCAGCTCGTCGACACCGAATTGAAGATATGCGGGGAGCTCTCCCTGCGGATTTCCCACGACCTCCTCTCGGAGAGCGGAAATCCCGCCCAGGTCAAAAAGATTTATTCCCACCCACAGGCCCTGGCCCAATGCCGGCAATGGCTGCGAAAGAACTTTCCTCGCGCCGAACTTGTGGAAGTTGCAAGCACCGCCAGGGGGGCCCAGATGGCAGCCGGGGACCCCGAGACCGCCGCTGTGGCCGGAGCCTTTGCTTCCCGGCTCTATGGCCTGAGGACAGTTGAATCCGGGATCGAAGACTTCGCCCACAACTATACCCGCTTTCTGATTTTAGGCCATGGGTTCGAAAAACCCACGGGAAAAGATAAGACGTCTCTTCTCTTTTCCATCGTCGATTCCCCGGGATCGCTGTATGAGGCCCTGAAACCCTTCTCGGAAAAATCCATCAACCTGGCGAAAATCGAGTCGAGACCCATCAAGGGCCGCCCCTGGAAGTATCTCTTCTTTTTGGACCTCGAAGGCCACGCGGAAGATGTCTCCATAAAGGCAGCGATGCACGAGCTGAATCAAAAGGCATTGTTCATGAAGGTTCTCGGTTCCTACCCCCGCTCCTCATGAGCAGGAATAGCAGGCTCAATTCCAGATATTATCTCAGGGTGAGGAGCCCAGAAAAGTTCCGAGATCTATTAATATCTGACGAAAAATATTGTGGCCAAATTATCTTCCGTTACCTTCTAAATAGGGAGCGAGAAAAATTCAAGAATAAAGATCCGACCCCTATTCTTCTGCCTTCGAATGCAAAGCATTATTCGTCGGGAACGACGATGTGGCGCCCTCATCATTTTTTTCTCCCTGAGACTTGCGTTTCCAAGCCCTCCTTGTTTCTATTCCGTAATGCAGAGAATCCCCTCCTTGCCTTCAAAGCATCCTTCTGTTATCGTATTTTATAGGGTAAGGCTTGCCATACTCCTCCTTTTTCGGTCCTCAATCACGGTTTCGGATTTAGCCATTCCGAACAATACGTTGCATAGGATCCTGGAAAGTGCGCGGGAAAGGATTTTTTAAATCGGGTTTTAAAAAAGTGCGATCATGATGGTGGAAAACGAAATTGAGCTCAGACAGGTTACTAAAGTTTACGGAAGTCTGGTGGCCATACAAGAGGTTTCCTTCGCAATTCCCCAAGGTATAGTTTTTGGCCTCCTCGGCCCCAACGGAGCCGGTAAAACTACTTTGGTAAATATTCTCACCACCCTGCTCCACCCAACCTCGGGGTTGGCTTTTGTAGGAGGCTACGACGTGGTCCGCGAGGCAGCCGGGATCCGTAGCCTGATCGGAGTCGTCCCTCAGGAGAACAACCTGGATCGCTACCTCACGGCGCGGGAAAATCTCATCCTCCACGCCAAAATGCACAGGATGCATCCTTCCTCTTACCAGCGGCGCATTGACGAACTTCTTGACCTCATGGGGCTCGCCGCAAGGCAGAAAGATTTCCCCAATAAATTCTCCACCGGAATGCAGCGGCGGCTGGTCGTGGCCCGGGCCCTGGTCCATGATCCCCGGATTCTTTTCTTGGACGAACCCACTACGGGACTTGACCCCCAGGCCAAACGAATGATCTGGGATTATTTTCTTTCCCTCAAAGGGAAAAGAACCATATTCCTGACAACCCATAATATGGAAGAGGCTGATTTTCTCTGCGATCAGATTACCATCCTTGACCATGGTTCACCCATTGTTTCCGGAACTTCTTCCCAACTGAAAGAGATGGCGGCGAGTGCCTGGTTCTATGAGATCGAAGTCGCCGGGAGGGCGGATGAATATCTCCGGGCTTTCCAGCGACTTCCCTTCATAGAAAGCGCTTCGCTCCGGGATGGCGTGATTCAGGTTTGTCTGAAGAAAGAGGGAAAGTTAGGCAGTCTGGTCGAACAGATTGACCTGCGTGATCTGAGGAAGATCAGCTCCCGCCAGCCTTCTCTGGAAGATGTCTTCTTAAAATTGACCGGAAGGAGTTTGCGCGTATGATGCACGGAGCTGTCTGCATCTGGCAGCGGGATATGTTGGTCTTGCGGCGGAATTGGGTCTCGGAAATCGTGACCGTCCTGGCTTTTCCCCTCACTTTCTTCCTCACGTTTGGGCTGGGGCTCAAAGGCTACATCCAGGATGTCGAAGGCGTACCCTACGCTAACTTCGTCGTCCCCGGGTTGATCTCCATGACCGCTGTTTTGGGCGCTTTTGACGACAGTTCCTGGGGATTGTGGTTTCACCGCATTGTACAGAAAACCATCGAAGAATACCGCGTGAACCCCATCAGCGTAATGGATATAATTATCGGCAAGATTATCTCTGGTTTCACTTCCGGTTTTTTCAAAGGTTTGGCCGTAGGCCTTTCCCTCTTGTTGCTCACCGGCTTTTCGTTTAACCTCCTTTTCTTGTTACGTTACCTTCTTTTTATCTTCCTCGGGTGTATTATCTTTTCCTGTCTCGGCTCCCTCTGCGGTACTCTGATCGACAAACCTGAGAACTTAGGACGGATCCAAGCCGTGGTGGTCATACCCATGATTTTCCTGGCCGGACTTTTCTTTCCCCTTTCCGCTTACCCGGATCGGGTGCTGCCGTACATTAAGGCTATCCCTACGACGGCCCTCTTCGACGGCGCCCGCCTGGCCCTCCTGAACGGGAAGATCGACCTGGTTTATTTGATCCTGCTGATCATGGCGGCGATTTTCAGTTTCATCCTGGCCGTGCGGGTCTTCGAAAAAAAGATGCACGGATAAAAACC
>CAZIDC010000089.1:0-8970 GCA_964537885.1 uncultured Syntrophaceae bacterium
TTGCCCGGGCACGGAACCACTTGGCCATACGGAAAGTCTTCTATCCATAGAACCGATTGAAAATACGGCTTTTCCAGAAACAAAACGGGTTTTCTTCTCAGCTAAACTGGAGATGATCCTAATTTATTAAATCACTCCTTGATTTTTAAAGGCTTCCACTTGTTCCTTTGAATACCCCAAGAGGCCGGTCAAAACTTCTTCATTGTGCTCCCCCAGAATGGGCGGCGGGCTCTGGATCCCTATGGGACTTTCGGAAAAGGTCGCCGGTGGCCCCACCACCTTGACGGGCCCGTAATGGGGGTGATTCACCTCCTTCACTAAGCCCATATGTCGAACTTGCGGGTCGCTGAAAACGCGGTCAAAAGAATTGATCGGCCCGCAGGGAATTCCAGCCTCATCGAATAAGGGAATCCACTCATCCACCGTTTTTGCAGCCAATTTCCGGTCGATGATCTCGATCAGGGCCTGCCGGTTCTGGAGCCTCTGGGAGTTGGCGGAAAACCGCGGATCATCCTTCAATTCTTCCATCCCCAAGAGGGTGCAAAAAGATTTCCACATCCGCTCATTGATCACCCCGAAGATCAGGTAATCATCCTTGGCCCGGTGGGCTTCGTAGGGCACAATGTTGGGATGGGCGCTGCCCCACCGCTTAGGAATGATCCCGCCGATCAAATAATTGGACCCGATGTTGATCAGGGTAGCGAGCTGCATGGCCAGGAGGTTGATGGAGATCCGCTGCCCTCTCCCGGTTTGGACCCGGAGCAGGAGAGCCGAAGCGATGGCCCCGAAAGCATAGAGCCCGGTCATTACATCCGTGAGGGGTACTCCCACCTTGACCGGCTCCCCCTTAGACTCGCCCATGATGGACATGAGGCCGCCGATGGCTGAAACAATGACATCCACACCCGGTTTGTCGCGGTACGGGCCTTCCGTGCCATACCCCGTCATATCGCAGTAAACCAACCTTGGGTTAATCTCCCTCAAAGCTTCATAACCCATTCCCAGTTCATCCATGGTTCCGGGGCGAAAATTTTCCAGGAGCACATCGGCTGTTTTCACCAGGCCTTGGAAAATCTCCAGGCCCTGCGGATGTTTAAGATTCAAGGTCAGGCTCTTTTTGTTCCTATTGATGGCAATGAAATAGGCGCTAACTTCCTTCACCCAAGGGGGACCCCAGGCGCGGCTCTCATCCCCAATTTTGGGCTGCTCCACCTTGATGACCTCGGCCCCGAGGTCGCCCAAAACCATCGCGCAGTAAGGGCCGGCGATGATGCGGGTCAGGTCAAGCACCCGAATTCCCTGGAGAGGGGGCTGTCCTTGAAGAGCGGTTTGGTCCTTTCCTTCCATTGATTCACTTTCCTTCCTCAGATAAACTCACTGACCCATTACCTGATAGCATATTTCCCTTTGCCGATCAAATAAAAAAACCTCCTGAGGCTCTCCCCTCCCTTCCCCCCACCCGGTAACCCCGTAACCCTTTTTTGACTTTTTTCTAAGATTGTCCTATACTGCAAAAACCTTTTCTAACCATTCCAGCAGTGTGGAGGAACTCCATGCCCCTCATGACCACCAAGCCGATGTTTGACCTGGCTTACGACGGCGGCTTCGCCATCGGCGCCTTTAATGTTAACAATATGGAGATTACCCAGGGAATCATCGAGGCCTGCGCCGCGGAAAAGAGTCCCCTGATCCTGCAGATCTCCAAGGGGGCCCGCAAGTATGCCAACATGCGCTATCTCAAGCATATCATCGACGCCGCGGTTGAAGATCATCCGGAGCTTCCCCTCGCCATCCACCTCGATCACGGCGATACGGTGGATCTGGTAAAGGCCTGCCTCGCCGACGGGTTTACCAGCGTCATGATCGACGGCTCCCATCACCCTTTTGAAGAAAATGTTAGGTTGACCGCTGAAGTGGTAAAAACCGCCCATCCGGCAGGGGTGGTAGTCGAGGCGGAACTCGGGATCCTGGGAGGAATCGAAGAGCATGTGGTCGGTCTTAAGGCGGAAGAGTACGAAAAGAACGTTGAGAAGTTTCTGACCGACCCCAACCAGGCCGGAGACTTCTGGAAGCGCACGGGGGTGGACAGCCTGGCCATCGCCATCGGCACCAGCCATGGGGCTTTCAAGTTCAAGCATGAGGCCAAACTGGCCATTGGCCGCGTCGAACAGGTCATGAAGACCTGCCCCGGACTCCCCTTAGTCATGCATGGATCCTCCAGCGTACCCAAGGAGTTCATCGACCTCATCAACAAGTACGGCGGCAGCATGCCGAACGCCATGGGCGTTCCGGAAGAACAGATTCACGCGGCCGTGACCCAATACGGTGTATGTAAAGTAAACATCGATACTGACCTGCGTCTGGCCCTAACCGCTAAAATTCGGGAAGTCTTTGCCACCAAGCCCGCCGAATTCGATCCCCGCAATTACCTCGGCCCGGGCCGCGAAGCCATTATCGGCATGGTCAAGCGCAAACTCCACATGCTTAACAGTGTTGGGAAAGCCGGGGCCGTAATCCAACAATGGCAGAAACTCGGCAAACCGCTGCCGCTATTTTACACCAAAGCCGGCCGGGTCTGAAGAAAGGCTGGGCGTTCGGGGAGGCGAACAAGAGAAGAAGACGGGAGGTGGTTTATGCCCCAAGTTACGGTTATTGAGCATCTTCTTTTGCACCAGAAAGATTCTCCCATGGCCACAGGACGCTTTACCATGCTTCTGAATGAGCTCATCCTGGCGGCCAAGATCATCTCGCGGGAGGTAAACAAAGCCGGGCTGGTGGATATCCTTGGATTTACCGGCTCCACCAACATCCAGGGGGAAGAAGTTCGCAAGATGGATGATTTCGCCAACCGGGTGATCATCCACCGTTTGGAAAGGGCCGGGGTATTATGCGCCATGAGCTCCGAAGAAAATGCCGATTTGATCGAGATCCCGCCTGCCCTCCCCACGGGGGATTACATCCTGGTCTTTGACCCTCTGGATGGGTCTTCAAATATTGACACCAACGTTTCCATCGGCACGATCTTCTCCATTTATCACCGGAAAAGTCCGGCCGGCCAACGAGTCACGATGGATGATGTCCTGCAAACAGGGGCCAAGCAGGTGGCTGCGGGTTATTTCGTCTACGGGTCATCCACCATTATGGTTTATACCACGGGCCGGGGAGTGCATGGGTTCACGCTGGACCCCAGCGTGGGAGAATTTTTACTCTGTCATCCGGACATCCGGACGCCGGAAGATGGCCGGATCTACTCCGTCAATGAGTCTTACTGGAATCATTGGGACGAGCCCACCCGGAAAATCGTTTCTTATTTCAAAAGCCCCAACAATAAGCGCGGCCAGGCTTACAATTTGCGCTACATCGGCTCTCTGGTAGCTGATTTTCACCGCAACCTCCTCTCGGGGGGTATCTTCATGTATCCGGCCGATTCCCGGGATCCTAAAAAGCCCCATGGGAAATTGCGCCTTATGTGCGAAGCCGCCCCCCTGGCCATGATTGCCGAAGCAGCCGGGGGAATGGCCACGGACGGAAAGAACCGGATCATGGACATTGAGCCGCAAGAGCTCCATCAGAGGGTTCCGCTCTTCATCGGCTCGAAAAAAGACGTGGAAAAGGTCGTGGAATTCTATCAGGCCGTGTCCTGAAGGATCGACTCCCGATTCCCCGTCTTTCTGGCCTCCGACCTCATGATTCAGGTTCGTTCATCTCTCCCCCCCTCGCGGAACGCATCTTAAGGCTTAAAGCTTGGCGAAAAGTTGACGGGTGAAATAAACGTCTTTTTAAAATATTGACACCCTGCGCCAGAATGTCAATAATGGCGTTGAGTCGCTCTCCATCGCGTCTTAAAAATATTTTACATCAGGAGGTGAACCATGAAAAAGAACGAGTACAGGAAAGGGATTATTGGGGTAATCTCTTTGCTGGTGATTGTCTTTTTGGCCTGGCCCGGGCAGCTATGGGCTGCCCCCAAGGGGAAGCTTGTCGCCGCCCTTTCCAGCGATATAAGCACCCTGGACACCCAGAATCATAACATTCGGGTCAATTACATCATCGGATGGCATCTTTATGACAACCTGGTATATCGGGACCAGAAGACGATGAAGATCGGTCCTCATCTGGCAGAATCCTGGAAGCTCATCGATGACAACACCTGGGAATTCAAGCTGCGCAAGGGCGTGAAGTTTGACAACGGGGAACCCTTTAACGCCGAATCTGTAAAGTTCACCATCGAAAGAGGTTTGGAACCCAAATGTCCCCAGCGGCCGACGGTATCCTGGGTAAAGGAAGTCAAGGTTATCGATGACCAAACCGTCCGCATAATAAGTTTAAAACCTTATCCGGTGGCCCTGGAAAGACTTTCGAATTTTCAGATGCTCCCGCCCAAATGGGTAAAAGAAAAGGGCGCCGAATTCTTCGCCACCAATGCCAACGGTACGGGTCCCTATCGTCTCAAGGAGTGGAAACGGGGGGTCCATGTTATATTGGAAGCCAAGGACGATTACTGGAAGGGCGCGCCGGCTATCAAAACGATCGTTTTCCGGCCGATCAAAGAGATTGCCACTCAGATTTCCGAGCTTATGACCGGCGGCATCGACATCGTCCGGGACATTCCCCCCGACCAAATCCCTTTGATCGAGAATTCCGGGACCGCCAGGATTTCCAAGGCCCCCACCCTTCGGGTAGTTTATTTAGTCTTTGACGCCGATGGCCGGGCAGGAAAATCCCCGGTGCAAAACTTAAAGGTGCGCCAGGCGATCAGCCATGCTATTGACGTGCCCACCCTGATCAAGACGGTCATGACGGGCAACGCCACTTCCACGGCCGCGGTCCTGAACCCGCAGCACGTCGGCTACGACAAATCCCTGCAGAACCCTTATCCCTATAATTTAGAGAAAGCCCGGCAGCTCCTAAAGGAAGCTAATTTTCCTTTTGACCGGCCGCTCCGATTAGTTACCTACACGGGGAGTATTCAAAACCCCCGGGCGTTAGTAGAGGCGGTGGCTGGATTTTTAAGCAAAGTCGGGATTAAAACCAATATCAACGTTTACACGGATATCGGCATGTGGGATCGTTTGGGCCGGGAAGGAAAACAAAACGACTGCAGTATTCACAGCTGGGGCAGCGGGGGAGTTTATGACGCCGACGCTCTGTATTACAACTATTTCCGCAACGGCCAGGCTTTCTGCTATGGCTCCTCCCCCGACATGGATAACTGGCTGGATCAAGCGCGGTCTACCATGAATGTGGAGATGCGCAACAAACTCTATTATCAGGCCGGCAAATACATTAACGACCAGGCCTTGGCCGTTTCTTTCTGGGCGCAGAATGCGATCTTGGGGATAAATAAACGGGTCATCTACGAAGCACCCGCGGATGAGTTTTTGCGGACCTTCGAAGCCAAGTTGAAAGAGTAGTGAGTTCGGAGTAATTTTCTTATAAAATGGCTTTCAAATCCCCCCCAACCCCCCTTTATTAAAGGGGGGCAAGGGGGGATTAACATGGTTTTTTCACTCCGAACCGTAGGTGTTCCTCCATGAAGTCTTACATCCTTTACCGGCTCTTCCAGGCCCTGATCGTTATCTGGGGAATCAGTTTGATTACCTTCTCCCTTCTCCATTTATTCCGGGACCCGGCGCTGATCCTTCTTCCACCCGAAGCAACAAAAGAGGACGTAGCCCTGTTGCGAAAAGAGATGGGTTTGGACCAGCCCCTCCCGGTGCAGTACTTCAAATTTTTAGCGGGCATGGCTCGGGGAGATTTTGGCATGTCCTTCGTGTCCCGCCGGCCAGCTTTGAGCTTGGTCCTGGAGCGTATGCCCATGACCCTCTGGCTGGCGGCCTCGGGGCTCCTTCTGGCCATGATCCTATCCATTCCCTTGGGCGTATTGGCGGCCGTGCGCCGCAATCAAATCCATGATCATTCGGCCTCTGTCTTAGCCGTGGTTGGACAGGCCATGCCCCTTTTCTGGCTGGACATCATGCTCATTATTATATTTGCAGTAAAACTTCGCCTGTTGCCCGCCTCCGGCGCAGGGAGCTTCAGCCATATTATTCTGCCGGCCTCGGGCATAGCGGTCTCTCTGCTCCCCATCTTTATGCGTCTAACCCGGTCGAGAATGATCGAAATCCTCTCGCAGGATTATATCCGGACGGCACGGGCCAAAGGATTGGGGGAGAGGGCCGTCCTTTTCCGGCATGCCTTACGCAATGCCCTCATCCCGGTAATCACCATTCTGGGATTCCAGTTTGGGATGTTGCTGGGGGGAGCCGTGATCACGGAGACGATCTTCGCCTGGCCGGGGGTGGCCAGTTTGGTTGTAGAATCCATTTTCAACTCTGATTTTCCCGTCGTCCAGGCCGCGGTGGCGCTTTTCGCCATCCTGATCGTCCTGGCCAACCTGATTACAGATATTACCATTGCCTGGCTGGACCCGAAAGTACGCTTCGGTTGAAGTGGGGATAACCATTGCTGAGAGGGGAGAGAAAAGGGTATCAAAAAATATTCTACCGATTGGGCCAGGCCCGGATTGGGGTAGCCGGACTGGGGATGGTTTTTTTTATTGTAGCCGTGGCCCTGCTGGCTCCCTTTGTTTCTCCCCAGGATCCGTTAGAACAAGATTTGCACTTCCGTCTGAAGCCCCCCTTCTGGGACGAAAAATCTGATCCCCGCTTCAAGCTGGGAACCGATCAAGTAGGGAGGGATATGCTGAGCCGGTTGATCTACGGCTCACGGATCTCTCTTTCGGTCGGGTTTTTAACGATGGCCTTCTCGGCTTTGGTAGGGATCACCCTGGGAATCCTTGCCGGATACTACCGGGGACCTCTGGACTCCCTTATCAGTAACTGCGTCAACATCATGATGTCCTTCCCTTATATCCTCCTGGCGATTTCCGTGATGGCGGCGACAGGGCCGGGTTATAGAAATTTAGTCCTGGTTCTGGGTTTGACCGGATGGCCCATTTATACCCGCTTGGTGCGAGCTGAGGTCATCGAACTTAAGTCCCGCGATTTTGTGACTGCGGCCAAAGCTCTGGGGGGCCGGAACAGCGGGGTCATTTTGAAACACATTCTGCCCAATCTTGCCAGCTCCATCATCGTCCTGGCGACTTTCGAAATGGCCCGGATGATCATCCGGGAGTCCTTTCTCAGTTTTTTAGGGCTGGGCATTCCGCCGCCCATGGCTTCCTGGGGAGGGATGCTCGCCGAAGGGCGGTCGTACATGCTCGGGCTGTGGTGGCTGGCAGCCATTCCGGGAAGCGCCATTTTCTTTACCACGTTGGGGATTAACTTGATGGGAGACGGACTCAGGGATTGGCTGGATCCGCACACGCGCAACCGGTAAATCAAGTGCGGAATTATGAATGCGGAGTGCGGAACAAAAAAAAACTTTGAACTCCAGACTTTATTTTTAAAAATTACAGGGGGTAGGAGAAATGAAAAAGATCTATGGGTATATCGATCAAAACCTAAACCGTTTCATCGACGAGCTTTTTGTTCTTTTGCGGCAGCCGTCGATCAGCGCCCGTTGGGAGGGGGTGGTGGAATGCTCCCAGCTTCTGACGGGGATGATGGAAAAAATCGGGATCAAGCCGAGCATCCTTCCCATGGGCGGTAAGCGGAACCCTCCTTTAGTTTATGGAGAGATCCTCAACCCAGAGGCGCGCCGCACTTTGTTGATCTACGGGCATTTTGATGTGCAACCGCCGGAGCCCTTGGAAGCCTGGGATTCTCCCCCCTTTCAACCGACCATCCGGGACGGGCGAATTTTCTGCCGGGGCAGCGCGGATAATAAGGGCCAGTTCTTCGCTCATTTTAAGGCCATCGAGTCCGTGCTTAAAATCAATGGGCAACTCCCCATCAATGTCAAGTTCCTTCTCGACCCCGAAGAAGAAGTTGGCAGCCCGAGCCTGAACGAGTTCTGCCGAGCGCATAAAGCCCTTTTTGCCGCGGATATGGCCTTGAACTCCGACGGCCCGATGGACCCTTCCGGCCGCCCCCGTTTGAGTTTCGGAAACCGCGGAGTTCTCTATGTAGAGGTGAAGGCCCGGGGGGCCAACCAGGATCTGCATTCCGGCAACTTCGGCGGCCCCATTCCGAACCCGGCCTGGCGCGTCGTTGAATTCCTATCTTCTTTGCGCCGGCCGGACGGGACTGTGGCCATAGAGGGTTTCTACGACAACATCGTTCCGCCCACGGCCAAAGAGCGGGAGATGATGGCGCAGATGCCCTTTGACGAGAAGAAATTCATGGCGAAGTACGGCTTGCAAAAGTTCGCCCCGCCCGATGACCTCAGCTACATGGAAAAACTCATGTTCCGGCCCACCCTGAACATCGCCGGGTTCACCTCGGGGTATGGGGGACCGGGAAGCAAGACGGTCCTTCCCTGCCTGGCAACGCTGAAGATGGACATGCGGCTGGTAGTCAATCAGGACCCGGAAGACATTTTTCAGAAATTTAGGAAACATGGGGAAAAACATGGATTTGAAGATCTGGACGTGACCATGGTGCATTACTACTATCCCTCGCGTACTTCTGTAGACCATCCCATGGCCCCGAAATTTGTCGAGGCCATCCGCCAGGGATTTCAGAAAGAACCCGTTCAGGTTCCCGCGGGGGGAGGGAGCTTTCCAGGAGCGGCGATCCGCAATATCCTGAATATTCCCATTCTCTCCGTCCCTTACGGCAATGCCGATGAAAACAACCATGCCCCCAACGAAAACATGGCCATCGACTGCTTCCAGAACGGTATCCGGACGACCGCAGCGTTGTTTTTTCAACTTGCGGGTTGAAATATAGGTAACACTTTGGCTCTTTGAAAAGAGGTGGAACCTAAAGGCCGAGTAAATCCATGGCCCGCTGCGAGTAAACGGTAAAAGTTAAAAGCCCCAATTTCCGACTTCTGAGCTTGGCTATGGGCTTCATACGAGGCTGGCTACTTGCCGCGCAGCGATAGCCACTGGGTCCCAGACAG
>CAZIDC010000090.1:0-8970 GCA_964537885.1 uncultured Syntrophaceae bacterium
CGTTGCGCACTACGGAATACCCAAGGGTCATTTCCACCGTATCACCCCCTGATACTCTCTCCCGTGACGGAATCGGGGTTTCTTATCCGTTCAACGGCTAAATAACCAGGGCCGACTTACACCCTTCCGTTGGCCTTTGTTTTTTCCCCTGACCCTCATCCCTACTCGATCCCGGCGATTTTTCGGGCCAGACCCTTCTTGACTTCCAGATCCCCCTGGCGGCGGATCATGATGCGCTGGGCCTGGGGCGGGCCGGCACCGTGCATCGACTCGGTCCGGTAACCAACGGCCGCCGTGCCCAGGGTGATGTTTTCGATCAGGCGCAGGATGCGCATACGGTGTTCGGTGGGTACGGAGGCGACGCCTTTGAGATATTTCTGGATGTAAGGACCGGTTCGCTCGTTGCGCAGGTCTTTTTCCGAAGGCATGGTAACCATCAAGCCACCGGCAATGTCTTCGGCCAGGCGGGCGATCTCGTAAGGGAACCGGGTTACGTTCTGCTTACAGACGTTGGCCAGGAGCATGTCGATTTCGCAATTCCCGGCCCGGGTGGGATGCCCTTCGGAGGAACAGGCTATGCCGCAGGAATAGAGGGTTTCGTTCAAATGGATCATTTCGATGATTTTGTCGGTGACGTGCGAAGCTTTGGCCGTGCCGTTGAAGTCGGCAATTAGGGAGGCGGCCCCGATGAGAACGTCGCCGACGCCGACTTTACACCCCCCATAGCTCTGCCGGTGATATCCGGCGAAGCGCTCTACCAGAGTCCCGGCGAAATCGGTTTCCCCGCAGAGGAAGACTCTTTCCCAGGGGACGAAAACGTCATCAAAGATGGCCAGGACCTCGTGCCCCCCGTATTGATGGTTGCCCACGTCGAGGGGGCTCCCTTCGAGTTTCCGGGTATCGCAGGACTGCCGGCCGTAAATAAAAAACAACCCCTTGGCGTCCGTCGGCACGGCGAAGGAGACGGCGTAATCTTTTTCTTCCTCCCGCAAAGCCATGGTCGGCATGACGATCACTTCCTGAGAATTGACCATCCCGGTCTGATGGGCTTTGGCCCCGCGAACGACGATTCCATCCTTTTTCCGCTCTACCACCCGCAGAAATAGGTCTGGATCCACCTGCTGGACCGGCCGCAGGCTGCGGTCTCCCTTCACGTCGGTCATGGCCCCGTCCACCACCAGATCCTCTTCCTGGACGCGCTGCAGGAACTCCTGGAAACGGGCGTGATAAGAAGTCTTGAACTTTTCGTCCGTTTCAAAGGTGGTGCTGTAAAGGGCATTCATGGCGTCCATGCCCACGCAGCGCTGAAAACAGGAGGCGGTCTTCTGGCCGAGGAGACGCTGCATCTTTACTTTTTTAACCAGGTCCTGGGGGCTTTGGTGGATGGCTGTAAACCGATTGATGGTTTTCCCGGTCAGGTGGGAAGGGGTGGTTATCAAGTCCCGATGGTTGCTCTCCTGGGCAAGCTGAAAGGTCATGGCCACGGAATTGAGCGAGGGGCGGATGATGGGATGTTCCACCGGATTTTTCACCCGTTCCCCTAAAAGATAGACCTCCAGGTTTAATTTTTTCAAACTCTCGATGTACTGTTCTGGGGTTTTCATGGTTCATCCCTTTACTCAGCGCATCAGGGCGCCGCCGGCCACCATGCGGTTGATCTGGTTGGTTCCTTCATAAATTTGAGTAAGTTTGGCGTCGCGCATCAGCTTTTCCACCATATAATCTTTGGTGTACCCATAACCGCCAAAGATCTGGACGGCGTCGGTGGTCACCCGCATGGCCACATCGGTGGCGTAGAATTTGGCCTGGGCGGCTTCCCGGATAAATTTTTTCCCATGGTCGGCCAGCGAACCGGCGTACCAGGTGATTAATCGGGCTGATTCCACGGCCGCAGCCATGTCGGCCAGCAGGAAATTCAGGGCCTGGAAGGTGCCGATGGGCTTGCCGAATTGAACCCGCGTCTTGGCATAAGCAAGGGCCGCTTCAAAGGCGGCGCGGGCAATGCCCACGCCGCAGGTGGCGATATTTACCCGGCCTTCATCGAGGGCTTCCATGGCGAATTTAAATCCTTCGCCTTCATTGCCCAGGCGGTTTTCCCGGGGAACGACGACATTTTCCAGGATTACCTCGGCCACGTTCAAGGCCCGCTGGCCCATCTTGTCTTCCACTTTACCGATCGATAGCCCTGGGGATTCCCGAGGGACGACAAAAGCGCAGATCCCTTTGGTCCCTTTGGCCGGATCGATGGAGGCGAAGATGGTGTAGAAGGAGGCATAACTGGCGTTGGTAATGAAACATTTAGCCCCGTTTAAAACGTAATGATCGCCCTCCAATCGAACGCGGGTTTTCAGACCCCCCGCGTCAGAACCCGCCTCTCTCTCGGTTAAGCCAAAGGAAGCGGTTTTTCCGGAGCGATTCAGCGGAATGAGGAAGCGGCGCTTTTGTTCATCAGAGCCGCCGGCCAGAATAGGGCCGCAAGCCAGCGAGTTGATCCCGATCATGCCGGCAATGGCTATACAGGCTACGGTGAGCTCTTCGGTGATAAGAGAAGCATTCACCAGACCCAGACCCAAACCCTCATATTCTTTGGGACAGGTAAGGTTCATCAGCCCGGTCGCGTGGGCCTTCTTAATGATCTCCCCGGGGAAAGCGGGCTCCTTATCATACTTCAGGGCCACAGGGGCGATCTCTTTCTGGGCAAATTCCCGGGCGGTTTTTTGCATGGCTTTTTGTTCTTCGCTCAATGAAAAATCGATCATCTGAGGATTCCTCCTTTTTCCGTCTCGGATTTTCTTCGTTTTCTCCTTGATAAGTCTTTCTATCAGAAATTTTTTGAACTGTCCAGCAGGATTGTTACTGGGCCGGAGTTGATCAACTCAACCTCCATCAGCGCCTGGAAAACCCCCGAGGCCACCCTCATCCCTTGGCTCTTGACCCGCTGGATAAAATAATCATACAAAGCTTTGGCCGCCTCCGGGTCGCCGGCCTCGGTAAAAGAAGGCCTTCTTCCTTTGCGACAATCCGCATAAAGAGTAAACTGGGAAACGACCAACAACTCGCCGTGGCAATCCAGGAGGGAAAGGTTCATCTTCCCGCCGGGGTCATCAAAGATGCGCAGGTTGATAATTTTATCGCTGAGATAGTCCGCTTCTGTTTGGGTATCGCCTTGGCCGACGCCAAGAAAGACAAGAAGGCCTCTCCCGATCTCACCGGCAATTTGCTTCCCCACCCATACCCTCGCCCGGCTGACCCTCTGAACCACCGCCCTCATCTTAATGCCTCCCTATCTCCATCGATCCCCTTTCTTCCGTAACAGTTTAGTCTTTTGAAAAGAGGTGGAGCCTAAAGGCCGGGTAAATCCATGGCCCGGGGGTCTGGGCGGACCGCTTGGAATCATGAGGCGCTGGTTTCTTCGTGGGTGGGGCGGGGAAAACGCCACCCGCCTCCTCCGGCGGAAACGCGCGGGGTTCTTGGTGGCCAAATGGACACCCGGCCGATGCTTCCGGCGCGTTCCGCCCAGACCCCCGGGCCTCAACAAAAGCGGTCAAACCACTTTTTCAAACCGCTAAACTGATACTTTCTTCCCTAGGCCTTGGTTCATTGCTACTAATTGCCCGCTGCCCATTGTTCCTTGTCTTTCATCCCTCGTCTTTCGTCTATTGCTTTTCTACCTCTTTTGATGTCAACGAGGCAACTTTCCGGTAGTTGATTGCCGGCGGGGTCTCCTGAAGCCAGCGGACCACCGGGTTCGTGGTCTCCACAAACCGGTTCATTTGGTCCTTTTTTAAGGAGGAAGCCCGGGGGGAAATTTCTTTAAGGGGGTTTCGGAAGACGCCGTTTTTCAGGAGACGGAAGTCCAAATGGGGTCCGGTGGAAAGACCTGTGGAACCCACATAACCGATTTGCTGTTTCTGGTAGACGGATTTCCCGATTCTGATGCCGGGGGCAAAGCGACTCAGGTGGCCATACATGGATTGGTAGCCTTTAACATGTTTTAGGGTCACCTGCTTTCCATAACCTCCTTTCCACCCGCAGGCGGCCACGGTTCCATCGGCAATGGCCAGAACGGGGGTTCCCGTTGGGGCGGCGTAATCAATGCCATAATGGGGCCGATACCCCCCGAGAATGGGATGCTTGCGGGATTTCGAATAGCCGGAGGTTATCCGGGTGAATTGGAGGGGTGAGCGGAGGAAACCTTTCCGCAGGGAATGGCCTTGGGGGGTATAGTAATCACCGGGCCCCGCGGAGGTTTTATGGTAAATTCCTTGAATCTTTTTGGATGCGCTTTGGTATTCGCCGTATAGAATCCGGCCATATTTGAAAAAAGTGTTCCCCGTATAATATTTTTCCACCACCATCTGAAAACGGTCTCCTAACTGTGGTTCGGTGTTGAAGTCGATTTCCCAGGCGAAAATTTCAGCGAAGTCCAAGACCAATTGATCCTGTTCCCCCAGTTTATCCATGGCTTCAAAGAGACTCCCGGTGATCTCGCCGGAAACCCGGGCCCAGTATTTTTCCACCGGAATGTCCAGCTTTTTGGCAACCCATTCCCCGGAGGGTCCTATGGAAAGCTGATAAACGTCAATGGGGCTGGACTGGAAAGAGAACCCCAAGAATTTTCCTTCGGCGGTTAAGCGGACTTCGAAGGTGTCTCCGGGTTTTACCCGGCGCAGGTTGACCAGGGGTTTTAGTTGCCGGCAGATAAACTCGACTAATTCCGCAGATATGTTCTGCGAGCGGAGGGCGGAAGAAAGTGTATCCCTTTTGACAATCTTGCCGGCAATGACTCGTTCCCTTGGAAGCGGGGGAGCTTCTTGGGTTTTTACCGGCTGGGTTTTTTCCAGGGGAGGAAGGGGATAAAATTTAATGAAAACGAAAACGGCTCCCAGAAGAACCGCCAAAAGGATAAGGGAGGAACGAATTTTTTTCGATGATGGAATGTCCCGGTTGCTTTTTTCGGCGATCATGAATTTCAAAATAAATTTTTTTCAACTTCAGCCCCGCGGGGGGATCCCTTTAAACACTTGCCAAGCGTTTTTTTTATTCGGCATCAGGGTTTGATGAATTCGTAAAAATTCGAAATTCCATAGAATTCGTCATTCCGGCGAAAGCCGGAATCCAGAGTTTCCTTTAAAAACGGGGATCCAGATTCATATATTTCTGGTTCCCCGCTTTCGCCGGGGTGACGACCCAGGAGACTTTTTACGGGATCATCAGGGTTTTATAAGTCTGTGATTTTTGTATCCCCGGCGGCTAATTTAAAACGAATATATCCCTACCCAAGGGATTTTTTCAAGCTAAAAATCTGCGATTAGCGCAGGGAAGTAAAGATCATCGCCCCGGAAAGAACGATCAGCAGGATGATCGTCAGGTAGGAAATGAGGTTCATGATCCATCCATTGGTATAATTGCCCATGATCTTCCGGTCATTCACCAGAATGAGCATGAAGATGAGGATGAAGGGAAGAAGGGCGCCGTTAATCACCTGGGAATAAAACATGATGGCAATCAGGGGCACGTCGGGAAAGAGAATGAACCCGGCCCCCAAAAAGATCATTAAAGAGTAAAGCCCGTAGAATTGCGGGGCTTCGGCAAACTTGCGATTCAGGCTGGACTCCCAGCCGAAGGCCTCGCAGATGGTGTAGGCGGTCGAGAGGGGGAGGATGGAAGCCGCGAACAGGGAAGCGTTGAGGAGGCCAAAGGCGAACAGCCAGGCGCTGTATTTTCCCGCTAAAGGAGCCAAGGCCAAAGCTGCATCCTTGGCCGTTTCGATCTTTACGCCGGCCTGAAAGAGCGTAACCGCGCAGAGCATGATGATAAAGAAGGCTACAATGTTTACGATTATCGAACCAAAAATGACATCCAGGCGGGCGGATTGGTAATCTTCCACTTTCAAGCCTTTGTCGACGACCGAGGATTGCAGATAGAACTGCATCCAAGGAGCGATGGTGGTTCCAACAATGCCGACCGCCATGGTAAGAAAGTTAGCATCGAAATAAAGGGTGGGGGTGAGGAATTCGGTGGTGATCACAGACCAGTCCGGTCGGGCGAGAAAGCCGGAGATGATGTAGGAAAGGTAAAAAAGGCAGGCCGCCAAGAAGGCTTTCTCCACCGATTTATAACTTCCTTTCACCACCAGCGACCAGACGAAGAAAGCACTCACCGGAACCGAAAGGTATTTGCTCACACCGAAAATTTCCAGGCTGGCGGCCACTCCGGCAAATTCTGAAAACGTATTGCCCAGGTTGGTGAAAAAGAGAGCGATCATCAGGTAGAAGGTGGCTTTGGCCCCGAATCGCTCGCGGATGAGGTCCGAAAGGCCTTTTCCGGTAACCACCCCCATACGAGCACACATTTCCTGAATCACAATTAGAGCCAGGGTGATGGGAATCAGGGTCCAGAGGAGGGTCAAGCCAAATTCAGACCCGGCCAAGGAATAGGTGGTGATGCCGCCGGCATCATTGTCGACGTTAGAGGTGATAATCCCCGGACCGAAGAGGGCGAAATAAACCCCCAGGGTTTTCCAGAACCCTTTACGGGAGATTTTGGCGACGGATGGCTGTGTGGCTGTATCGGGCCGGGTTTCGGGCAAGGCTGTTTGTCCCCTTCATCCATGGTAATCATTTCCCCAGATGGGGCGCAACCACCTCGAGGAGGCTTTTGAAAGGAATCACCCCTTTGATCCGGTTGGCCTCATCGACCACCGGGATGGCCTTAAAACCGTACTTGGCAAAAAGGTCGGCAATCTCTTCCTTTTCTTCTTCGACTCTTACGGTAACAACCCGTGAATCCATCAGGTTGGAAAGAGGCGCCTGGGGGTTGGCCATCAGAAGTCCCCGCAGGCTGGCCACCCCGAACAGATGGCCTTCTTCATCGGCCACATAAAGGTAATAGATTAAATCCAGGTTTTCCGCCTGCCGGCGCAACAGATCCAGAGCTTCCTTGACCGTGCTCTCCGGCGCCAGGCTCGGAAAAGATGTGGTCATCAATCCCCCGGCTTTCTCTTCCGGGTGGACCAGGAGCTCCTTGACGTCCTCGGCTATCTCTTTTTCCATCTCTTTAAGGATGCCATCCGCTTTATCCTTGGGAAGATCTCCCAAAAGATCGGCGGCCTCGCTGGGAGACATTTCTTCGATGATGTCCGAGGCCTGAGCCGGGTTGAGGTTTTCAATCAGCCGGACCTGAATCTTCGGGTCTGTTTCCTCCAGGGCTTCCGCTGCGGTCTCGACATCCAGGGACTGAAAGACCTCGGAGCGTTTGTGAATGTCCAACTCTTCGATAATATCCGCCAGTTCGGCCGGATGGAGCTGGCCCAGGCGGGTTTGGGAGATTTTCAAGCGCAGAAGAGCGGGAGAAGAAAGGGGCTGGACGTACCTCCAGGGGATCAGATAATCGGAGAGGTGATAATCGAAGAACCACTGGAAAAACTTGTCCATAGCCTTTTCCAGGCCCACCCGCCGCATTAGACCCCGCAGGCCGACGTCCACATGAACCAGACGAAGGCTATGGTTAACCTTCAGGAGGTGCAGGTCGTTCACCCGTAAGACTTTCGCCCCGTGGGTATCGACAATCTGCTTGTCTAAAAGGGAATCTTTAAGTAGAAGTTCACCTTCCCCGATGGCGGCTTCCGTTTGATCCTCCTGGGATAGAGAAAGGACAAGCAGTTGGTTGCCGGCTTCGCTGATTTTTTCCCAGGGAAGGCGGGAGGGTTTTTCCCCATCCACCGGAAGGAATAGCACGCCCCGGACCAGAGGATATAAATCGGCGATGTTCACGATCAAATCGGAAACCCGCCCGATTCGCCGGCCTTCCGGGTCAACCATTTTTTTCCCCAGGATCTGGCTCAAAAACAAAAAAACCTGAGGGGTAGCATTCACCGCCATCCTGACGACCTCCAGGCTAATTATTTTATAGCACTCCCGACCCAATTTGCAAAGCCCTTTCTCTTTTCGGCTGGCCAAAGGGTCCATTTTGGTTTATACTCTCTTTCTTATAAGGAAGAAATACAGCCTGGGTCCCGGAAGAAGATCGTTTTCCCAGCGATAAGAGCCAGTGGTGAAGGAAACCCGAATCAAACCTTATAAATATTACTCGCCGCAGGGAGCGCCGGGGAAACAGATTACGACAGGCCCTGCGTTCGCTGCCGATAAAAAATAGAAAGGAGAAAGAAATGAACCTTCTCATGTTCGGACCCAACGGAAGCGGAAAAGGAACTCAGGGAGCCGTGGTCCAGAAAAAGTTTAACGTGCAGCACGTCGAATCCGGGGTCATCTTCCGGGACAATATAGCGCAAGGTACAGACCTGGGGAAAAAAGCAAAGACTTACATAGATAGGGGGGATTTGGTTCCCGATGACATCACGATCCCCATGATTCTCGACCGCCTGCGGCAGCCGGATTGCTCCCAAGGGTGGCTTTTGGACGGGTTCCCGAGGAATGTGAACCAAGCCAAACAGCTCGATGTTGCCCTAACCAAAGCAAAACTCCAACTTGATTATGTTATCGAGATCGTCCTTGACCGCCAGACGGCCAAGGAGCGGATCATGGGGCGGAGGCTTTGCGTCAATGACAACAACCATCCCAACAATGTTTTTATCGAGGCCATTAAGCCGGCCCAAAAGGGCGCCGAAATAACCTGCCGGGTTTGCGGGGGTACATTGAAGACGCGTTCGGATGACCAGGATGAGGTGGCCATCGACAAACGCCACGCCATTTATTACGACACGGAAAAGGGAACCCTGGCGGCAGTCAACTATTTTAAAGCGCAAAAGGGAGTTGCCGGTCTTAAAATCATCGAGCTCAACGGAAAACCAGGAGTTAAAGAAGTTTCTGAAGAATTAATAAATAAGATCCGGCTATAAATACTTATTTAACTTAAGTAACTTTCATTTCATTTTGTTTACTCTGATGAGACCAAAAATCGCCATCACCTTAGATCTCAGCATCAAAGACGGAAATCGTCTGAATTATC
>CAZIDC010000091.1:0-8877 GCA_964537885.1 uncultured Syntrophaceae bacterium
CATATTCTTCCAAAATCTCCCCTAACCCCTCTTTCCCAAAGAGGGGAATTTCCCCCTTTTGTAAAGGGAGGGAGGGAGGAATTTAGTCTCCGGTGTCTATATAATTATGGACTGACTAATAAAACTCTTTTCGACGATGCTTCTTCGCCTGCCTTTGAGTAAACTTCAGCCTTGGCGGTTGTGGTTCCGGTGATATTTTATACCTTCATCGCGGGTCTGGGGGTGGGGTGGCATGGGAGGAACTTCTTGCAAAAGATGGGATTCAGCAGTTAGTCCCCATTTCATATCTTGGATAATAACCATTCTGAAAAATTCTGCCATGGAATCGCCAGATTGTTAGAGGGAAGTTTAGTTAATTTTTCGACACGGCACAAAACGAGGCCCGTATCCGCAGCATCGCCCCGGGCGAGCTCCTTAAACCTATTTAGCGACTCCCCGTGCTTTACCGCTGGAGTAGCGGTTAATTTGATTTCTACAGGATAGAGTTTCGTCCCTACCTGAATAATTAAATCGACTTCCAGACCATCGTGCGAACGCCAGAAGAAAACATCCGCCTTTTTACCCTTCGCGGAAAAGATCTTTATGGCTTCGCTGATAATCAAACCTTCAAATAAAGCTCCTCCCATAGCTCCGGAAATAGCCGATGGGCCGTCCGGCTGTCTGGTGAGGGCACAGATGATGGCCGGATCTACAAAAAAAAGCTTCGGTGTTTTTACTAAACGCTTTCCGTAATTCTTAAAATAGGGGGGGAGAAAAAAGCATAAATAAGATGCCTCCAAAACTCCCGCCCATGCTTTGATCGTGGGCAGGGAAACCCCGCAATCCCTGGAAAATTTGGCCGTATTAAAAATTTGGCTGTGATTGGCCGCGCACAAACCCAGGAACAGCTCAAAGGTTCGAAGGTCTTTGACATTTTGGAGCTGGCGAACGTCCCTTTCAATATAGGTTTGGATGTAAGAACGAATCCAAAGGGCCCTCTTCTCGGGATTGAGAGAAGGCTCGGGATAACCTCCGTTCCAAACGGCTGATTCTAAATCTTGCGGCCCCTTCGGCCGATTTTCCAGCAAGCTGAAAGGGTAAAGATCCAACACCGCGATACGGCCGGCGAGAGATTCGCTGATATTTTTCATGAGTTGAAATTGCTGCGATCCAGTCAGAAGCCATTTCCCGAATTTTTTGCGATCCCGATCAATGCGGATTTTTAGGTAGGGCAGAATCTCCGGTACATATTGAATTTCATCCAATATAACCGATTGGTCTCCAAAGCGATCGAGAAAACCATTCGGATCCGACAAAGCAAAATTTCTCTCGAGGGGATCGTCAAAACTCACGTAATTTTTTTTGCCGAATTCCTGCAGCAGAAAAGTAGTTTTCCCAGCCTGTCTGGGACCTGTGATTAACACCGCCGGAAATTATTTCAGAGCTACTTCGACCAATGGCGGGAGAAAAATGGGGACATCCTATATTCCCCCTGTCAAGAGAAAAATTGAGTTGGTGAAAAATTCGAGGGTTAGCAACTTCACCTTTAGATCCCGAGCTTCTCCATGGCCCACTGGCGCAGCTGGATCTTATTCACTTTTCCCACCCGAGTAACCGGCCACTCATGTTCTTGGATGATCAGGACTCTTTTAGGAATCTTGAAACCTGCCAGTTTGCCTCGGCCATATTGTTTCACCTGCTCTAAAGACAAGGCTTGCCCTGATCGGGTTTGGACCACTGCTGTAACCAACTCGCCCCACTCCTCGTCGGGCAATCCGATCACCTGGACAGCTTGAATGTCCGGATGCCCTTCCAGAAAGACTTCAACCTCCCTCTGGGAGACGTTTTCTCCCCCCGTCTTCACCATTTGTTTGTATCGTCCGCGGTAATAAAGATATCCTCGGGCGTCGAGCCATCCATAATCTCCGGTGTGGAAATAGCCCTCACCATCTATCGAATCGCGGGTCAATTCCGGCATTTTGTAATACCCCTGGAACAGAGTCCAGCCCTTCAGGCAGATTTCGCCAGGTATGCATACCGGCAGCCGTTTACCTGTCTCGGGCTCCACGATTTTCAGTTCCACCCCAGGGAAAGGTTGCCCATTGGCATTCCTTCTAATGTCCTCATCGGTCTCCTCATAGGGCATGACCACTCCCGTTCCCTCCGTAAAGCCGTAATGATGGGCAATAGCCTCCCTTCCCAACCCGTTCTCTCTCACTTTGCCGTACCAATAAGGACCTGTGGCCAAGCGAATCTTGGTCACCGAAGAAACATCCGTACTGGGAAACCGGGGATGCTTGAGAAGGCGATGGAAATGGGTCTCAAAGCCCCCCATCAGGGTAACTCTGTACTTTTCGATAAGCTCGAGGGCCCTTCCAGGGTCGAAGGATTTCATAAGGATGATCGTACTCCCACAGATATGTGGCCCAAAAAGAGTGTACACACAGCCCCCGATGTGGAAGAAAGGAGTGAAAGCCAACACCACATCCCTCTCCGTGAGCCGGAAGGGGGCCACCGTGATGTAATAGGCGATCCCCAGGCAGCTGCCCTGGGTTCTCATGGCTCCTTTGGGGAAGGAAGTTGTGCCCGAAGTATATAAAATAAAACCCAGATCATCCCCCTTTCTTTCAGATAGAAACCTCTCCCCCAGCGAAATACTTCTCCTGCTGCCCTCTTGTAAGACTTCAGGGAAATCATAAGTGCCAGGATACTTTCGACCCCACAGACTGGATACGATGACCTTTCTCAATTGCGGTAATTTCTTCAGGCTTAAATCCGACGCATCCTGCCCATCGATCTCGGGGGATATCTGTTTGATCTTTTCCATGGTGTTCAGGTTAGTGATATCATCTTCCATGATTAGGTACTGGCTATCGGATTGATTCAGCACAAAATCCATTTCCTCCGGTTGAAAGTTATAATTGATGGGGACGACCACCGCTCCAATCATCATCAGGGCATAGCTGGTAACGACATAGGTTGCCCGGCCTCCCATGAGGGTGGCTACATGATCTCCCTTCTTTACGCCGATGGAATCGAGGCCCATTGCCAGATTACAGACGGTGTCGTAAAGTTCGTGAAAAGTAAGTTTCTCCCCTTCTTCCGTAATAATAGCCGTTCTTTTCCCCCAGCGGGAAACAGCTTCTAAAAGCATGCTGGGAATCGTCTCATTTTTCCAGTCTTTCATTTTCTCATTCCGCTTCTTATTCTGCTGAATTTCCTCCCACTTCCTACTTACCAGCAACGGATAAAGCTTCTTTGCGTCTTAAGCTCCTCTTTCTCCGTTCTATGACAACAATGGTTAGGGAACCTAAAACCAGCCCGATTATATCCGTGATCCATTCCGGCATGGATATGAGAAACCCGGAAATAAAAAGGGAGGACCGAGTCCATATTCCATCCAGCCTTCCCATTTTTACCAGATATCCCCCCAAGGCGCTGCCTATCAGGCCGATGCCGATGGCACAAGTAATAGAAGCATACAGGATTTCAAAGAGAGTCCCCTTGCAGACGAGAGCGGGGTTGAGGACGAAGAAGAAGGGAATAAAGTAGATCACTATGCCCAGACGCATGGCCTGGTATCCCGTTTTGAAGAAATTTGCCCCGGCCAGAGAGGCCGCGGCAAAAGAACCCAGAGCCACGGGCGGCGTGATGAAGGAGATCATCCCCCAATACATGATAAACAAGTGGACCGCCAGCGGATCGTAACCCACTGTAATCACCGCCGGAGCCATGACTAAAGCCAGGAAAATATAACAGGCTGTAATGGTTAATCCCATTCCCAGTATGAGGCTGGTCCCAGCTCCCAGAATGAGCAGGAGAGGTACATTCCCCCCAGCAAAAGACAGAACCTCGGCAGCAAAAGAATGGGCGACCCCTGTAACCATCAACCCGCCGATGATCATTCCGACTGCGGCCAGAATGGCCGTCAATTCCGCCATAAATTTGCCGGTATCCTCCGCAAACTTTAAAAAACCTTTGGGAGTTAACCTGGTTTCCTTTCTTATCCAGCTCAGCCCAAAGAGCACGGCCATGGCAATCCAGGGCGCCTGGGCCTCCCGCCACATCCATACGGCGATATAAAGGAGGACAGCGAAGGATATGATATAATACCAGCCTTCTTTCATTGCTTTCCGTAAGGAAGGACACTCTTCCCGGGGAAGTCCTTTCAGCCCATGAGTGGCGGCAAAACAATCTACCTGGAAGAATAACCCTAAATAATAAAGGATCGAGGGGATCGCAGCGGCAATGATGATCTTGACGTAAGGGATCCCTAACATTTGAGCCATCACAAATGCCGTAGCCCCCATGACCGGAGGCATCAGCACCCCGCCCGTGGAGGCACATGCCTCCACGGCTCCGGCATAATAAGCCGGATAGCCCGTCTTTTTCATGGCCGGTATCGTAAAAGAGCCCGTTGTGAGAACATTCGCGATGACACTCCCACTTACGCTTCCCATCAGTCCACTCGAAACGATCGCCACCTTGGCGGCTCCCCCCCGGACACTTCCAAAAATCGCCAGGGCGATTTCCAGAAAGAACTGTCCGGCTCCTGTGGCCTGCAGAGCAATGGCAAAAATCATAAACCCGATCAGAACGTTCCCGACCACTACCATCGGTAATCCGACGATGCTCGCATCTCCCATGGCATGATAACTAACGGTCCTCCAAAAGGAGAGAGCATTGCCCATCAGAAAACCGGGCATATGCTGGGAGAATAGAGGATACCAGCCAAAAAATAAGCAGACCACCGTAAAAACCAAACCCGCTGTTCTCCGCGCAGCCTCCAATACCAGCAGGATCAGAATCAGGGAAAATATTCTCGCCTCCACCGGCGCTTCCATCTCCCACCCCATGGTAAGGATTTCCATGCTATGGGTGAGAAAATAGAAACTGGAGATCGCGGTCAAAATTGCCAGCAGGAAGTCATACCAGGGGATTTGATCCCGCGGAGCTTTTTTCCTCTGCGGGAAAGCAAGGAAAACCAGGGGGACGTAAAACATGATTAGAAAATAGAGGTAACTGTTCCCACTGAATATCTGACCGAAGAAAGAAAGGTTGAAGTTATACATGATCGCAGCCGTCATGGCTACAATGGAAGTAGTGATACAGATCCACCTTACCAAACCTTTGAATTCCCGGTGCCGGGAAAATTTAACCTCTTCTTCCTGCATGGATCTACCCCCCAATGAAAATAAGCCCGATTCCCGCGCCAACGCTCTGGCCCGCGGGGGAGCGCCCTTGCGCCTTCCCAGGTTTCCATACAACGTACAGGTTCTGAACTTCGAGTTTCAAGTTTTAACTCGCGACTTCAAACCCGCAACTTGAAACTTAATCCCTTATCCTGAGCAGCAATAAGAACCTTTTTCAGCAATTCTCTACAGCAGGAGTCTGGCCTCCTTCAGCTTGTCCCACCACGCGTTTTTGAAATCTTCACTACCGACCTTGATCTTCTTTTCCTCGGCCTCCGCCAGAAATTTCTTCCACAGGGCCACCCTGGCAGCCTGATTGGCAACTTGCTTTTTCTGGTGTTCCTCAAGCTCGGCGGTCCAGACCCCCTTCTCTTTTAGAAGTTTTATATACCCCCGGTGATATGGATAGTAGCATCCTGTTGTGTTGACGGCTGCTTTATGGTCCCAAAAGGGGAGGTCAACCGTCTTGTTCTTGTATATGTCATAGCCCTCCCAGGTCCCTTTGGCATAGAGATAAACCAACTCCTCGCTCAGGTTTTCTTGGGCGTAATAGCAATAGGGAGAGATCAGGCCAATAAAAGGGGGATCCCCCGGTTTCATTCCGGCAGCCCGGAGAACAGGACCTATTCCCACCCAGGGGACATATTCTAAGAAGCGATTACAAGCCTCTTTGTCCTTAGGGTCCAGAGGGATCCAGTAGATGCCATGGGGGGTGGAAGCAGTTTCCATAGGGTCTGCACCCGTAGTCCCATAGACATACGCGTCAATCGTTCCTGCCGTGAGAGCTTTTCCAGCCGCTCCATGACTGGGCAATTGAACCACCGTTACATCCTTGAGAGTTAACCCGGCATAGGCGAGGGCCCCTTTAATGTTGTTGTTGAGGGCCGGATAACCTGGAACCATACCCACCCTTCTGCCCTTTATATCCGAGAATTTCTTAATGCCCGTGTCGCCCCTGGTATAGACAGCCGTGTATAAATCTCCTCCCCGCCATACAATTTGCAGCGGGTAGGGTCCCCACGTCTCCGCTGCAAAGTCGCTTGCCCCGCGGGTGACGACCCATGATGACCCTGTAGTAAAGACGACCAGGTGCGCCTCTCCAGAACGGACTGGGATCATTTTAGAAACATCCGTTCCGGACGGAAGCACTCTTGTCTTTATTCCCACCTTTGCTTCCACAGCCTCGGCGATGGCCGAGGTAAACACGTAAGCCATTGACCCCACGGAATGGGTAGAGACGATAACAACCTTAGGCATTTGAACCTTCGGCTTTTCCTGAGAAAAACCCGTTACCGCAAAGCTCAAAAAAAAGACCAGGGACAGCCCGAAACTAAAGCATTTCGTTTTCATAATCCTCCCTCCTTGAATGATAAAATCTGTTTCCGATCTTCAACCCCTCCTGTTCCCTTTTTACCGTCTTACCTTATAGCCGGCCTTTTCTCTATCCCAGGTATTTGGATTTAGGCCTGACTCTTTTAAAGCGGCCTTTAGAACCTTTTCAGTTGTAGTTTTCGGGAGCGCATCCATGAACTCAACATATCTGGGGATCATAAAGTACGCCATTCGGGGCTCGCAATACGCAACTAATTCTTCGGGGGTCAAGCTACGGCAGGGTTTCAGGACCACATATATCTTCACTTCATCTTCGCCCATTTCGGCGGGCACCCCTACGGCGGCAGATTCCAAGACATCCGGGTGGCTGTTGATGATTTTTTCAACCTCGTAAGAAGAAATATTTTCACCCCGGCGACGGATGGCGTCCTTTTTCCGATCCACAAAATAGAAATAGCCCTCTTCATCCATATAGGCGTAATCCCCCGTTCGTAACCATCCCCCTCGAGTTTTTTCTGCAGTCGCCTCGGGCATTTTATAATATTTGGGCAGCTGGATAAGGGGATCTAAAAATTTAAAGATCAGTTCCCCAGCCTGATAAGCGGATAACTCCCGGTCCTGTCCATCCACCACTTTGGCCAAATTCGAAGAAATGGGTTTTCCCATAGAGCCTATTTTGCCTTCATAGTTTCGGAGGCTCCCCCCTTCGGAACTCCCGTATAATTCAAAAATTTTGACTTGAAAGCGCTTTTCAAATAGTTCCCAGAAGGCGGCTGGCGTGCCCGCACTGAGCCCTACCCGTAATGGGTTTTCGGAGTCATCCTCCCTTTCCGGTTGTTTAACGAGAATGGGAATTATTGCCCCCAGAAACGAGGTGATCGTCACCTGATATTTTCGAATGTCGTCCCAGAAGTGCCTGGCACTGAATCTCTTGGCCAGGACTGTGCTGGCATCGGCCGCAATGGCCGCCCAGGTGGTTACATTTTGGGCATTAATATGGAAAAGAGGCAGGGTGGTATAGAATCGATCTTCCGGCGTGGCCTGGGCGAAAGAAGCGATCGAAAGGCCGGAAGTAAAGGAATAGGATTGAGCCTTTAGAACCCCTTTGGGTAACCCGGTGGTCCCAGCCGTGTAAACAATCATCATCCAGTCATCATGCTTTACTTCTATAGGGGGAGGTTCGGTGGAGGCTTGAAAAAAATCAGACCAAAGAATGAGCTCCCCTTTGGTTTCTAAACCATCTCGTTGCGATTGAGGGTCCACAATGATCTTTTTTATATTCTTGAGGTTCTTCCGGATAAAATTTAAGTTATCTAAGAAAGGAAGACTGATGACTATCGTTTCAGCATCACAATGGTTGATAATATAGGCCAGCCCTTCTCCCTTCAAAGCAACATTGATGGGTATGGCCCAAGCCCCTATTTTGGCCAGTCCAAACCAAGTATAAAGAAATTCCGGGCAGTTATCCATCAATAGGGCCACTTTGTCATGCTTTTTTACCCCCAGATATAAAAAAGCGTTAGAAACGATGTTGGCCCGTTCATTGAGTTGCCGGTAAGTTATTTTCTGATCTTCATAAAAGAGAAAAACCTTGTCCCGGTTTAACCTTGCTTTGTCATCCAATATCTTGCCTATGGTCCGTTCTTGCATTGGGTAGATCTTTATTGAAGGGCCCATAGAGATACCCTGGTTTCCCCTCTCCTCCCTGACGGGGTAAATCCCCATCCTGAGCCCCATCAGGGGAGATTTCAGACGGCCTATTTTTTACCACAGACCAACAGAAATCTTATTCTTATTCAGAAAAGAAAGCAGCTTTTCCCCAAAACAAAAAATCCCGGTCCATTAACTCGGGGGAAATCCAGAGAGCGACCGGTAACCACATTTCTGAAAAAAAAGAAGGTCTTCGGATCCTACCGGAGACAGGGCCTACGGCAGAAGTGAGCGGTTGTTGGATAGTGGCAATTGGGATATTAGCAGGCTGATGAATTTCAGAGAATATCGCCTTCAGCCGGGGAAGATAACAAACTAATAAAGTCTGGCATTGGTTTTTTCTGCACATGACTCCTCTGAGCTTTCGGCTCTTGCGCTAGATATTCCCAATAGTAATTTAATCAGGAAGAAATTGTGAGGAAGTATATAAAAATGCCTAAATAATGTCAATTAAAATTGCTCGACGAAATTGTTTCAGAGCTTCTTCGACCGTTGGTGAAAAAAACCGAGGAATGTACATGTTGAAATTATAAAGTTGAACTTTATATTTGTCAGGATATAAGAAAGGGGAAGGGATGACCCGGTCACGCTACCGTGGCCGACGCTTTCCGATCGAAGGGATTCGTCCTCATGGCCAGCGAAAATAGATACGGGTAATTCTCTT
>CAZIDC010000092.1:0-8831 GCA_964537885.1 uncultured Syntrophaceae bacterium
CATTTTATTTATGCTTACCACCTTCCCAGGAATTTGTCAATGCCGGCTCTTCCAGATTAAGTATTGACATTTATTTTTGAAAACGTAAAGATGAAATGATGAAATAAGGTAACGGAAGCCTGCGGAAAAAATAATGCCTGAAAAGTTAGAGTGGAGGGGGAAAACAATCGATTTAACTGGAGGGACGCCCTCAGGCGATCGAGGGGAGAAGGACGAGGAGTTTCTTCAGGCCCGGGATTTAATAAATGTCTTTGTAAAAACCATCAAAGCCTTCCGCTTATATCCTCCGGAGAACCCTTCCTTGATTGGTTTGCGGGATCAGGTTTTCCAAAAGTTCCATCAATTCTTGAAACAATACCATTTTCTTGTTGTCCAAATCGGGGAGTATGATTTTTCCTACAAAGGGGACGTCGTCTACGAGAGCCAAGATTTAAAGAGCAGCCTTGCTTTTCTCCTTTACAAGGACGGGCTGAGAGAACTCCGCTTTATGGAGGGATTGGATCCCTGGGAAATTCATGGTTTGATCGACATCTTCCGGCTGAATGACGCGATTAATCCCCTTGAGGATGACCTGGTTACCTTGATGTGGGAAAAGGATTTTACCCATATCAGTTACCTCGCTACGGATGCACTCATGGAGGAAACCTCGGTCCTCATTCCCGAAAATGTGGAGCAGTTCAGAAAAAATCTGGTGTTTGAACCCCCCGCGCAAAGTGTTCAGGCGGATGTCTGGGAAGGTGCAGAGGGAGAAGATTTTGACATTTATGAGACCCTATCCAAGAAAGTAGGGGGCCCGCCTTCGGTTGCTGAGAATCGCAGCGTCTATTTTCTCACCCCCATTGAACTGGAAGCGTTGCAGAAAGAGGTCGAAACTGAGATCGCTCCTGACTCGGTGTTCAATATCATCGGCATCCTTTTTGAGATCCTGGCGTTGGAGAAAGAACCCGGGCCCTATCAGGATGCAGCTAATTTTCTGCTGAAGATGTCCGATGGTCTTTTAACCCTGGGAGAATTTCAGAAAGCCACCGATCTGCTGAGCCGGGCCAATATTATTCTCAATACTTACCAATTAAAGGACTGGCAGGGCAAAATCATCCAGCAGTTGATTGAGAATATCGGGGAACCCCAAAGGATCGAAAAAATGGAAGGGATCCTGGAAAAGGGGGAAGGAATTCGCCTGGAAGAAGTGAGCAGCTATTTGATGCTCATGAAGAAAAATTCGATCCCGCCGCTGATTAAAGTATTGGGAGGGCTGAGCGACTCCAAAGCGAGAAGGGTGTTCTGCGATGTCCTCTGCGAGATCGGCAAAAACCATCTGGACTTGCTCATGCCCTTCGTGGATGACCGGCGATGGTATCTGGTTCGCAACATCGCTTACATCGTCGGCCGGATTGGGAAAGAGCAGGGTCTCCCGGCCATTCAAAAAGCCTTGGGTCACGCCGAGCCGCGGGTGAGGAGGGAGGCTGTCCAGGCCTTGGGGTTGATCGGAGGCCCGAGGTCTTTGCCCCTGTTGGTAAAAGCCCTTGCGGATGGAGATGTAAGGATTCGCAGCATGGTGGCTCTGAACCTGGCCAAGGTGGGGGAAAAGGCCGCTCTTCCCCCGCTCTTGGAAGTCGTGCAGGTTAAAGATTTTTACAAGAGAGACCCGGCCGAGATCAAGGCCTTTTTTGATGCCATCGGTATGACCGGCTCCAATGACGCCGTCCAGCCCCTGCAAAAATTATTGGAACAAAAAAGCTGGTTCGGGGGGGGCAAGAAGGAAGAGATTCGCGTTGGAGCGGCTTCGGCCCTGGCCGGGATCGGAACTTCGCAAGCCAAGGCGATCCTGGAATCGGGGAAGAATTCAAAGGAAGAATCCATCCGTATGGCCTGTATGGAAGCCATGAAGCGGCAAACCTATTAGGGGGTTGACATCCTGATGCCCGGATATTCTGGGGAAGGGAAAAAAATCGAGGATCTGAAAGGAGAACCGCTTCCTTCGGCCAGTCTGGAACAGCTTCCGATTACCGTGGGAACGGAATTTATCCTGCGGTTTTATCGCCTGCTGAAGGGTGCCACCCTTTACGACCGCAATAACGCCAACATCGAGCGCCTGACCCAGGAATGCCTTCAAACCATTAACCCTTTTATCAGATCAGAAAGCCACCTTGCGCTGAAAATCGTTCGCGATAGTTTTTTCTTCAACAATATCCGCATTTCCATCAAAGCCGACAAATATTTGGTCTTTAAGAATTTTTCCCTGGAACTGGGTAAGAGATGGATTGGAGAACTGGAATTTGCCGACTACCTGGAGGGGAAAACTCTAAAGGATTTCGTTTTTATCCTTGCCGAACTCAAGGAAAACAATGAAGGGAATTACCTATCGGTCAAAAAACAATTAGAAGCTCAGGGAATCCGGGGAATTAACGTCGGCAAATTAGAGTTTTTCATGGAGGGGGAGATCGATGCCAGTCCGGACAAACATAAACAGCAGTCGAAAGCGATCTATTTTAAGGCCATCCATTTGGTAAAGGAAATGGTCGAGGGGGTCCGGGCGCAGAAAGTTATCAACATTCGCAAAGCCAAGCACTTGATGGAGAACACCGTCAACTCCATCATGCAGGATGAATCAGCCCTGTTGGGATTGGCCAGCATCAAGAACTATGATGAATATACCTTCAATCATTGCGTCAACGTGGCCATCTACGCGATTGCTTTAGGCCAGAGGATCGGATTTCCCAAGAAGCACCTTTCCCATCTGGGAATGGCCGCCCTTTTCCATGATATCGGGAAGACAAGAATCCCCAAAGAGATTTTGAATAAGACGGAAAAGCTAACCCCCGAAGAATGGGCAGTTATTCGCTTCCATCCAGTCTTTGGGACCGAGATCATCATCCAGTTGAAAGAGTGGGGAGAAGTTGCCACCAGGATGGTTGACGCCGCCTTCGAGCATCACCTGAAATATGATTTGAGTGGCTACCCGAAATTAGCCCAAAAGCGAAAAATCAGCCTTTTCGGCAAGATTATCACCCTGTCTGATTTTTACGATGCCCTGGTGAGACCCAGGGTCTACCGTAGTTTTCCCTATGTCTCCGAGAAAATTCTGGGGCTCATGCTGGAGATGGCGGGGAAGGATTTCGATCCGGCATTAGTCAAAGTTTTTATCAACATGGTGGGGATCTTTCCGCTCGGCACTCTGGTTTTATTGAATACCAACGAGATGGGGATTGTCGTTCAGACCCAGGAAGAACCGGAGTTGATCGACCGGCCGAAGGTCTGCCTGATCTATTACAGCGAAGGGGAATACCGGAAAGGAAACGTCGTCGACCTCCGGGAAACGGAAGAGACGGCCCAAACCTTTAAAAGGGCCATCGTCAAAACTCTCAACCCGAACGAATACAACCTCAATGTGGCTGAGTTCCTTATTTAATGATCAGCCCCCCTCTTCTCCATCGTTTCACCTCGGTAAGGTTCACCGTAAAACGCCAGGGATAAGTGTAGTAGGGAAATTTTAATTGCCGTTCCCAGGAGGCAGAGATCGTCAGGTTCTCTTTTTGGTGGATGATTTTGATGTTACGATCAGACAGTTCGATTCCGGTGGTGCGGACATTGGCGATTACTTTCTGGAGAATATCAAAATCGGATTTGGCTGGGACGGCAACGGCCCAATTCAGGGCTTCGCGAATTTTTTGCCTGGATTCCATAAAATTCCAGTAGACCGACCCCGCCATGAAACCAACATATCCAAGAAGACCGATAAATATCAAAAAAAACAGGCAACCCAAGGTGGTAACCCCGCGATTCGAAGGGGGTACACCTTTTCCTGAGACGGGGAGAGTAAACCATTTCATTTCCTTTTCCCTCCTTTGCCCTCTACTTTTTCTCCAAGCAACTCCTGAGTAGCCCAATATTTCTTAAGGGCTTTCTCCTTTTCGGAATAGGCCGCACGAAACTTCTCCGGGACCAGGATCGAAAGGCCCCGGGCAATGGCTAAGGCGGTCGGTGAAATCTTGGACTCCGTGATGACTTTGCTTTTGGGGGGTAAAAAGGCTGTTAATACGAGAAGGATGATGGCGATCAAAAGGACGGCTTTTAAAAAACCGAAAGCCGATCCCCCCACCCGGTCGGCCCAGCCGAGGTCCATTTTTTTGACCAACCCCGAAAGCGCTTTTCCCAGCAGGCTGATGGCGAGAGCAATCAGCAGGAAAAGGATGGCAAACCCGAGGATTTGAGCAAGAATTTCATTCTCGACCCAACGTTTTAACCAATTGGCCATGGCTGAATAACCGTAGCTGGCGCCGAAGAATCCCAGGATAAGCGAGAGAAAAGAAAAAATCTCCCGCACCAACCCGCGGATAAGGCTATAAATTACAGACGCTGCGATGAGAATGAGAAAAACAACATCTAAAGTATTCATGCGTTCACCACCTGCCAATTTATACCGCAACATCTGAAATTATTCAAGAAGAAAAGGGAAAAGGTGAACTTCTCTATTGCTTAGGGGGGAACCTTTTGTTATTTTTAAAATAGGCCCTTGAAACCCCAAATAGGTGAGCTTATCGATGGATTTAAGAAAATATTGGCCAGGGAGAAAAAGAGAAGATTTCCTCTGGCAGGAAAGGATAGAAGAGAAGCCGCGTCTGGCGTTGAATATCATTCTTTTCATCCTGACCCTGGGGACTACCATCTTAGCCGGAGCCCTTCAGGAAGGAGTGAATCCCCTGAAAAATCCCGAACAGATTTTCAAAGGGATTCCTTTCTCCTTTGCTTTGATGGGCATTCTCCTGGCCCATGAACTGGGCCATTATCTGATCGCTAAGAAGCATGGTTTGAATGTGACTCTGCCTTATTTCATCCCCGCCCCGTCCTTTATCGGGACTTTTGGGGCTTTTATTAAGATGCGTTCTCCCGTCCGGAACCGGCAGATGCTTCTGGATGTAGGAGCGGCCGGGCCCTTGGTGGGAGTGGTTGTCTCCATTCCCTTTTTGATCCTGGGGTTTCATCTTTCCGAGGTGAAAATCGTTCACGGGCAGATGGGAACAGCCCTGGGTTCTTCTCTCCTTTTGTCTCTTATCAGTTGGTTGGTGGTTGGCCCGGTCCCCGAAGGGTACGATATCTTGATCCATCCCGTCGGATTTGCCGGATGGATCGGCCTCCTGGTCACCTCCCTTAACCTGTTGCCCATCGGTCAATTAGACGGAGGGCATGTGGCTTATGCCCTGTTAGGGGAGAGGCAAAACAAAATATCCAAATACGTTTTTCTTGGCCTTATCGGTTTGGGTATTTTCGGCTGGCAGGGATGGCTTTTCTGGGGGGTTATTCTATTCATCCTGGGTTTTCGCCACCCTCCTCCGCTGGAGGAGTGGGTTCCTTTGGACCGGAAACGCAAAGTCATCGGCTGGCTGGCGGTGGCCATATTTATTTTAACTTTCATCCCCGTGCCATTCAGCGGATTTTAAAGATAAGGCGCAAAGCGTAAAGCGTAAGGCTCAAGGGGTAAAACCAGGGACGATGGACGAGGGACGAGAGGCGAGGGATGATCGATGGGAGCAGCGAGTGAACACTGAAATCATTGCCGGGAAACCTTTGCCGGAAGCCCTGAAACGAGAATGGGAAACCCTTCTTTCCGCCAGCCGTTTTCAGAATCCCTTCCTGACTCCCACCTGGAATGAGATTTGGTTGAAGCATTTCGGCAATTCCCTTCAGACCATAATCATCCTTTTTCGGGCTGTTGGCGGGGATCTACTGGCTCTCGGAGCCTTCTCACCCCTTAAGGGGAAGGAAGGAAAGAAAGGCCTTGCCCTGTGGGGCAGTGCGGATGTCTGTGATTACCGCGATTTAATCATCTCCTCCGGCCAGGAAGAAGAGACCTGCCGTGAACTGGCCCGTTTTTTTGGAATGGGGTCATGGGATTTTCTGGAGCTCAACGGCATTTCCGAATTCTCGCCCACGATTCAAGTTTTACCCCCCCTCATGCGATCTTTTGGCTTCCGAGTTGTGCAGGAAGTTGAGGAGATCAGCGTTTATCTAAAACTTCCTTCCACCTGGGAAAGGTTCTTGGAAGAACTGAGCGCCAAAGACCGCCATGAACTTCGGAGGAAAATACGCCGGCTGGAGCGCGAAGCCAAATTCGAATTTTCAGGGACAGAGGGCAACTCCTTTGTCCCGGAAAGGATGGAGGCTTTTTTTACCCTTCACCGCAAAAGCGGGAAAGATAAAGCGGAATTCATGACCCCGGCCATGGTTGAATTTTTCCGGGAGTTATCCATCCGTTATCAGGAGAAGGGGTGGCTGAACCTATCCTTTTTAAGAGTGGAAGAGAAAGATGCGGCCGCGTTCCTATCCTTCGATTTTCAGGGGACCGAGTACGTTTATAACTCGGGATATGACCCGCAATTCGGACGGTTCAGCCCGGGCATCATCCTTTCATCCCAGTGTATTCGCCGCGCGATTGAAAAAGGAATGACTCATTTTAACTTTTTGCGGGGAAGGGAGGACTATAAGTATAATCTTGGGGGGAAGGAAGAAAAGATCTACCGGATTCGGGTGGAAAAACCATGAAACGCATCGCCGTCCTTAGCGTCCATAGCTGCCCGCTGGCCGCCCTCGGGGGAAAGGAAACGGGCGGGATGAATGTCTACGTGCGCGAGGTGAGCCGGGAGATGGGACGTCGCGGGATCAAGGTGGATGTATTCACCCGCTCGCAGAATCCCCATATCTCCCGGATTGTCCGGCTCGGCCCGAATGCCCGGGTCATCCACCTCAAAGCAGGACCTGAAGAACCGGTTCCCAAGAACGATTTGCTTAAATATCTGCCGGAATTTGCAGCGGGAATCATTCATTTTGCCGGAGAGAAGGACATTGCCTACGATTTGGTGCATTCCCATTATTGGCTCTCCGGGTGGGTCGGGGGTCAGTTAAAGCGCAAGTGGTCAATCCCCTTAGTGCACATGTTCCATACTCTCGGCGTGCTGAAAAATTCCGTAAACCGGAAAAAGGGAGAAAAGGAGTCCGGGGAAAGATTGAAGGTTGAAGAGCAAATCATGGATTATGCCGATTTGATTGTTGCTCCCAGTCCATGGGAGAGGGAGCAAATGGTGACCCGCAGCGGAGCCCGGAGTTCAAAGGTTCATGTAATCCCCTGCGGGGTGGATCTGTCGCTCTTTAAACCCATCCCTTCCTCCCGGGCGAAAAAGATTCTGGGACTTTCCGCACGGGAATTTATTCTGTTCGTCGGCCGGATCGATGCCATCAAAGGAATCGATGTATTAATTCGGGCTCTTCACCGCCTATCCCGCAAACCTTGGAAGGGCAGTCGGAACCTTGGTCTGATCGTTATCGGTGGAGAGCTTGACGCCGATCCTCGAGCGGAAAGCCAGGAGATGCGGAGGTTACGAAAGATGGTCGCCCGGATGAATTTACAGGAACGGATCGCCTTCTGGGGGGCTCAGCGGCAAGATTTACTCCCCTACTTTTATTCGGCCGCCAAAGCTCTGGTCCTGCCCTCGCGGTATGAATCCTTCGGAATGGTGGCGTTAGAGGCCATGGCCTGCGGAACTCCAGTGGTCGCTTCCAGGGTTGGCGGCCTTCAGTACACGGTGGAAGATAACCGGACCGGGTTTTTAGTCGCCGAGGGAGACTGGAGAGCGCTGGCGGAAAGAATCCACGAGGTGGTCGAGAATCCTTCCTTAAGAGAACTACTGATTGCAGCAGCGCTGGACAACGTCAGAAAATTCGGCTGGCCGGCGATTACCCGGAAAGTTATATCCCTTTATGGGAGATTAAAGAAGGCACAGGGCGTAAGGAGTAAATAGGAAGAACATTTTTAGTCTGATTTTCCCATTTTAAGGATTGTGATCATTTCGCGGTGGATCCGGCCGTTGCTGGCCAGAACGCGCCTTCCATCCAGACCAAGAGGGGTCCCAAGAAAATCGGTTGTTTTCCCCCCCGCTTCCCTGACCATCAGGCTCCCGGCAGCCAGGTCCCAAGTCCCAAGCTTCATCTCCCAAAATCCGTCAAAGCGTCCTGCGGCTACGTAGCAGAGGTCCAGGGCCGCAGAGCCGGTTCGGCGCACAGCGTGAACCCGGAGGGCAAAACTGCGAAAATGGTCAAAGTTGTTGGCCCGGCTCTCCCGCAAATCATAAGGGAAACCAGTTGCCAGCAGGCTCTGAGAGAGTTTTGGGGTTGAGGAGACGGAGATTTTCCTCCCGTTGAGACAAGATCCCTTGCCCTTCTCCGCCACGAAGAGCTCATCGCGCATGGGGTCGTAAACGACGCCAAGGATGACCTCTCCCTGCTTTGCAAGAGCGATGGAAACACAAAAGATGGGAAAGGTATGGGCGTAGTTGGTCGTTCCATCCAGGGGGTCGATAATCCAACGAAAAGGAGAGTCTTCCTCTTTGATCGTATTCTCCTCGACTAAAAAGCTATGGTTCGGGTAGTGTTGGCGGATTTTATTGACGATGATCTTTTCACTCAGGAAATCCATTTCCGTGACTAAGTTCACGACCCCCTTATAATCCACCGTTCTTTTCCGGGAGATTCTTTTTTTTAGGAGAAGGCCGGCCGTTTTCGCAGCCTGAACGGCTAAGCGTTTAAAAGATTCCATTTTTTCGATGCTTTCCTCTCAGAATGGTTGGAATTTAACGTTGAGCTTCTAAGATTGATGATCTCGTAAAAAGTCGAAATCCCATAGAATTCGTCATTCCGGCGGAAGCCGGAATCCAGTTATCTCAAGATGTTCTGGACCCCGGCTTTCGCCGGGGTGACGACCCAGGAGACTTTTTACGAGATCATCAAGATTCCCTTGGCGACAAAACCAATACCCGTAAACTCCTTTTTCTGGTTGAAGG
>CAZIDC010000093.1:0-8801 GCA_964537885.1 uncultured Syntrophaceae bacterium
GCGGCCGCGGTCCCGCTGACGGTGACATTCCCCAACGGAGGACAGACCTTGAGCCGGAACCAGATATACACGATCACCTGGACATATTCCGGCAATCCTGGCCCCTACGTGAGGATACAGCTCTACAGGATAGTTGGAGGTACGCCCCAACTGTATACGACCATCAAGGCTAAGACTCCCATTGGGAGTAATGGGCTGGGCTCTTTCAGTTGGAAGGTCCCGTCCAAGGTGCCTAACGGTAATAATTATAGGGTGGTTGTCACCAGTACCTCAAACAGCGCCTACACGGACATGAGTGACGCCAACTTCAGCATTGGCCCGTAAAAGGTCCCGATGGGATGATTTCAGACGGGGGTTAGATTCTATAGTGAACGACTGAGAAAAGGAGTCATTGCGAGGAGCGAAGCGACGCGGCAATCTCATGAGATTGCTTCACTTCGTTCGCAATGACACCCTTTGGATGTTAACCCATTTAAACGGTTCACTATAACCCCCGTTCTGTACATATTTCATTCAGCGAGTGAGAACCATGAAACATCTGATAGGCAGGGCAAGTATTATTCTAATTTTGTTCATGTTTGGGTTTTTGATTCCTATTTCTTTCGGCGCCGACTCAGAAAGCCAACCCCCCCTCACCCCATCCCTCTCCCCCGAGGGGAGGGGGGAAGGCAAGGGTGAGGGAGCGTCATCGCTCTCCAGCGAAGGGCAGAGCGGAGAGGTCCCTGCCGCTCCCCAGGAAGAACAGGCTGTGGAAGAGAGATGGGGGATAAAAATACTGTTAGTGCGAACTACGGCAGAAGGTTTTTTCCTCGATTTCCGGTACCGGGTCATCGATCCTGAAAAATCGATGATGCTTCTTGATCGAAAGGTCAAGCCTTATCTGATCATTGAGAAAACGGGGGAAAAGGTGCCTGTCCTGAGAACCAAGTTGGGGCCCATGCGGCAAACGGCGGTCAAACCCACGGCGGATCGAAATTATGCCATCCTCTTTGGGAACCCCGGCAAATCCGTAAAAAAGGGCGACAAGGTCACGGTTGTTATAGGAGACTTCCGGGCGGAAAAACTTGCGGTGCAATAGGAGAATAAGAATGAAAATAAATAAGATCGGATTTCTCGGAATCCTCCTCGTATTAGGATTTTTGCTGGCCTTCTGGGGAACTTCCGCTTCCCAGGCGGCGAACCTCTCACCCGCTCTGGAGCAAGCCCTTTCGGCAATGGGGCCGGATGAGGAAATATCCATCATCATCACTCTGAATGGAAAACCGGATATCGCAGCCTTCAAAAACCTGCCGAGGGACCTAAAAAGGACGGCGATTGTTAGCGCGCTGCGCGATGCGGCCGACCGGAATCTCCCGCCCCTTCAGGCCTTTCTCCAGAGCAGAGGGGGGAAAGATATTCGGAAGCTCTGGATCATACATGGAATCGCCGTCAAACTTGGAGCGGATGCAATACGCGGCCTTGCCGCCTTGCCCGGGGTTGAGAGCATTCGGCTGGACCATACCCTCCAGGCACCGGGACCGGTTGAAACTCTGTCCGTGACGCCGGAGTGGAACCTGACCTCCGTCCAGGCGCCGGAGCTCTGGGGCCTTGGTTACACAGGAGCGGGCGTGGTGGTTGCCGCAATGGATACGGGAGTGGACCTGAACCATCCGGACCTGATGTTCAAATATCGCGGAGGGGCGAATAGCTGGTACGATCCCAATGGGGAGCATCCCACTCCTGATGACGCTTCCGGCCACGGGACCCAGGTGATGGGGGTAATTGTTGGGGGCGATGCTGGAGGAACGGCCATCGGCGTTGCTCCGGGCGCCCAGTGGATCGCCGCGAAAGTATTCAACGACGCCGGTCAAACCTACTATAGCGCGATTCATCTGAGCTTTCAATGGCTCCTCGACCCCGATAGCATTCCCGCTTCGAACGATGCCCCCGATGTCGTGAATATTTCCTGGGGCCTCGGAAATGTGAACGACTGCGATACGGAATTCCAGCCGGATGTGGCCGCCCTGACAACAGCCGGCATTGCCGTGGTGTTCGCGGCAGGAAATTCCGGGCCGAATCCGTCAACCAGTATAAGTCCCGGGAATTTGCCTGGAGCTTTTGCCGTAGGAGCGGTCAATCAGTTTAACAACATATATACTTACAGCAGCCGGGGACCCTGCGCCTGCGACGGAACGATTTATCCGGACATGACGGCTCCCGGGGTAAGTATCAGGACCTCAAGCCTTACTTATGGCGGGGCGTTCCCGAATTCCTATGCGACCGTTTCCGGAACATCCGTTGCCGCCCCCCATGCGGCCGGATCCATGGCGCTCCTTTTAAGCGCCTTTCCATCTTTAACCATAGCCGAATTGGAAGAGACCCTCAAAGCATCGGCCCTGGACTTAGGTTCGGCGGGGGCCGATAATACTTACGGGTACGGACTCCTGAAAGCCAAGGACGCTTACGATGGTCTTTCAGCAGGAACAGGCCCGGAGGTCTCCGCAACGCCTCCATCCAAGAACTATGGAGAAATTGAAATAGGATATGCCTCCGTCCAAGCTTTCACCATCACGAACATCAGCGATAATGGGGTTGTTCTTGGGAACGCTGTCATATCGCCCGGCAATCCTGCGGAGTTCATTATTCAGAATGATTCCTGTTCTGGAATCACCCTGATTTCTTCCGCCTCCTGTACCCTTGAGGTCTCCTTTGTTCCCGGATCCGAGGGAGCAAAGACCGCCGGTCTTTTGATTCCCTATACTTCTTCCACCGAATCGGCCCTTGAAGTTCCTCTGAGCGGGACCGGGGTCAGGCTGAACCGGATCACCGTCGCCTCTCCCAACGGCGGCGAGTCCTGGAAGACGGGGACCACGCAGACGATCAGATGGACATACACCGGCAATCCCGGATCTTATGTAAAAATCCACCTTTACAAGGGAGGTGTCCTGAATAAGACCATCGCTTCAAAGGTATCGAAGGGCACCAACGGAGCAGGATCTTACCGTTGGAAAATTCCTGTCAAGACAACACCGGGGGATGATTACAAGATCAAAATCACAAGTACGAGCAATGCCTCGTACACCGATATGAGCGACAATAACTTCAGGATCTTCAAATAAGAGAGCGAGAGTTTACAGGACACGAGTGTGGGGGTTAACCTGTGCGGCCAACCCCCATTTTCTTGCGCCCAAAGGCCGGCAGTTCGACTTTAGAGCGAGCGTTTCACCCCGGGAAAATCGAATAGAGCCATGTCTTCCTGGTCGTCTTTTCCGATGACGATTTTCAACACCCAGTGTCCCGGCGTCTCGATGTGGAGATTATCCGCCGTATAATGACCCGGCTTCGTTTCGGCAGCAAGGGGTCTTATGTATGTGCTTTCTCCATGCTGATAGATGAAGGGGATGAGCCTTATACGTGCCCCTGAAACTTCTTTGCCCTTCATGTCGGTGACAAAAAGCTCTACCCGATTCTTTCCCACCTGCAGCTCTTGTCCGTGAAGCAGAACTTCAATCTTGAATAAACCTTTTTCGGAATGCTTCGTGAGGCGCTCCAATTGGGAATCCGCAGTGCTTACAAGGTTGGCCACGCACAATCCAACACAGAATACCATAACCAGAATTCTATTCATTCTCGGTCTCCCTTTGAACAATCCGGCTCGTTCTTTTTCTGTTATTTTATCTCGAAGGCTTACGGAAATAAATAGGGCAAAGACAGTATTTATCCCCAAAGGATCCTGTATTTGAAGGGTTACCAACGATGAGAAAATTGAAGTAGACGGGGACTGGCCGTGCTCGGGAAACCCCTTTACACCCATGGATAAATAAACAATAATGGAGGGGAAGGCCGAAAAGAGCAGATTCCAGTTGTGGAAGAGAATAGACCCGGGCGTAAATTCCTTGAAGGAGCGAACGGTATGAAAAAGAGAAACCTGATCATTCTGACGTCTTTGGTCCTTTTCTCCGGAGTTTTGTATCTCCTGTTCAGGGGAAATTACGGGAGCGACATTTCTGGGAAAACAGAGGCCCTGGCCACGGACCTGAAAGCGCCCGGGGAAATCACAGGAGGGGCATCTCCGGCGGTTGAGATCACGGCTGAGAAGCAGCAAATGATTGGCGTTAAAACAGTGGAAGTCTCTGTAAAACCCCTCGAGAAGGTCATCCGTACGGTCGGGCGCATCGAATATGACGAAAGGAAATTGGTAACCGTCAACTCCAAAGTGGAGGGGTGGATTGAAAAACTCCATGCGGATTACACGGGCAAGTATGTCAAGAAAGGCGAACCCCTGGCGGAGATTTACAGTCCGGAGCTCTTTGCCATTCAGCTGGAGTATCTCAATCTGCTCAAATGGAAGCAGGAGAAAGGACATCGGCTGCAGAGGAACCTTGAGTTTCGCTGGGGGGACCGGTACGGCACGAGCGGCCAGATGCTCACTTTTGATGTCGAGGCGTTGCTCCAGGTCGCCCGGCAGCGGATGCGGTTCTGGGACATCACCGAAAAGCAGATCAAGGAGTTTGAAAAGAAGGGCGAACCCATGCGCACCTTCACGGTTAAAAGCCCGGTGAATGGCTATATCGTGCAGAAGCCGGCTGTTCAAGGGAAGCGTTTCGAGGCCGGAGAAAAGCTTTTCGACCTGGCCGACCTCTCCACGTTGTGGGTGATCTCGGACGTTTTCGTGTACGAGCTGCCGCTGATCAACGTTGGACAGGCGGCGAAGATCAGCTTGAGTTTCTTCCCGGGCCAGGAGTTTTCCTCCGAAGTCGATTTTATCTACCCACTCCTTTCAAGCGAGACCAGGACGGCCAGGGTAAGATTCGTGGTTCCCAATTCCGGGGGACTCCTGAAGCCGCAGATGTTTACGAATACGGAGATCAAAATCGACCTGGGGGAAAGGCTGGTCGTTCCCGAAGACGCGGTTATCGATACCGGTGCCCGGAAAATCATCTATGTGGACAAAGGGGAAGGGCGTTTTGAGCCGAGGGAGGTGACCCTGGGGCTGAGGACAAATGGGATGGCGGAGGTGACGAAGGGGACCCGGGCCGGAGAAAAAGTTGCCTGCGCCGCCACCTTTCTGATCGATTCGGAGGCCAAGCTGAATGGGGTTGTTCAATGATTCGAGGGATCATTGAGTACAGCGCCAGGAATCGGCTCGTCATTATCTTCTTGGTCATCATTTTGTTCGTTTGGGGGTATTGGGCGTTATGGAACACCCCTCTCGACGCCTTGCCTGATTTGAGCGACACCCAGGTGATCATTTATACGGAATGGACCGGGAGGGGCCCGGATCTCATCGAAGATCAGATTACCTATCCGATTTCATCCACCCTTTTAGCTGCGCCCAAGGTGCAGGCCGTCCGTGGATTCTCCTTCCTCGGAAGTTCGTTCATCTATGTGATCTTTAAAGAAGGGACCGACATCTACTGGGCCCGGAGCCGGGTGCTGGAATACCTTCAGGCGGCCCGGAGCAAGATTCCCGCCGATGTCAATCCGATCCTGGGTCCCGATGCGACGGGCCTGGGATGGGGATTTTCTTATGCTCTGGTCGATGAAACCGGGCGGCACAACCTGGCAGAGCTCCGCTCCATGCAGGACTGGAATTTGAAGCTGGCCCTGGAGAGTGTTCCCGGGGTGGCCCAGGTTGCCAGTATCGGGGGCTTTGTCAAGCAATACCAGATTACGATCGACCCCAATCAGCTTTTGTCCTATAACCTTCCCCTCTCCCGGGTCATCGAAGCCGTCCGCCGGAGCAATCGGGACATTGAGGGCCGGGTAATCGATTTTTCGGGGTTCGAATACACCGTGAGGGGCCGCGGATATATAAAGAGCCTGAAGGACCTGGAGAACATTCCCGTGGGAACGGACGGCAGCGGAACACCGGTCCTTTTGAAAACCATTGCCGGAATCCAGCTCGGCCCGGAGATCCGCAGAGGAGTTGCGGATCTGGACGGAAGGGGGGAAGTGGCCGGGGGCATTGTGGTCATTCGCTTCGGCGAGAACGTGCTCAACGTGATTTCCCGGGTAAAAGAACGGATAAAAAAAGAAATCCAACCGAGCCTTCCAGCCGGGGTGAAGATCATCACCACGTACGACCGGACGGATTTGATTTTTAACTCGATTCGAACCCTGAAGGATGAAATCATTAAGCTCTTCGTGGCCGTCAGCGTTGTCTGCTTCATTTTCTTGCTCCACTGGCCGAGTGCCTTGGTGGTCATTCTAATCCTGCCGGTCGCCATATTGATTTCCTTCATCTGCATGTACTACCTCGGGGTTACCTCCAACATCATGAGTCTGGGGGGAATCGCCATTGCCATCGGAGTCATGGTGGATGCCTCCATCGTCATTGTTGAGAACGCCCATAACAAGCTGGAGGAGTGGGAGGCGGCAGGCCAACCGGGGAATAAAAAAGACGTCCTGATTCAGGCCGCCAAAGAGGTCGGGCCGTCTCTCTTCTTTTCTCTGTTGGTTATAACCGTGGCTTTTCTGCCTGTTTTTGCTCTCCAGGGACAATCAGGAAGATTATTTAAACCTTTGGCCTATACCAAGACCTTCGCCATGTTCTTTTCTTCTTTTCTGGCCATTACCCTGACGCCCGCTCTCTTAACCCTCCTCGTGCGCGGGAAAACCAGAAGTGAAGAAAGGAACCCGGTGAGCAAGTTCTTTCGGGCAATCTACCAGCCCCTGGCTTCATTTTCTCTGAAATTCAGAATGGGCGTAGTCTTGGCGGCGCTGGTTCTCATGGCCATAACGATTTATCCGATCTTGAAACTCGGCCGGGAATTCATGCCCCCCCTTTACGAAGGATCCCTCTTTTACATGCCCGTGACGGTTCCGGGGATTTCCATTGCCGAGGCTTCCCGGATTCTCCAGCTCCAGGATCAGATCCTTAAAAAAATCCCCGAGGTGGCCCAGGTCTTTGGAAAAGCCGGGAGGGCCGAGACCGCCACGGACCCGGCGCCCCTGGAAATGTTCGAGACGGTGATCAACTTAAAGCCGGAAGCCGCATGGCGTCCGGGAATGACGGTACAGAAGTTGAAAAATGAAATGAACGATGCGTTGACGATTCCCGGGGTGAGCAATTCTTTTACCATGCCCATCAAGGCCCGGATCGACATGCTGGCCACCGGAATCCGCACCCCTATCGGGATGAAAGTATTGGGTCCCAAACTCGAGGAAACTGAAAAGCTGGGCATGGAGATAGAAAAGAGGCTCAAGGACATTCCGGGTACTCGCAGCGTCTATGCCGACCGCCTGAGCACAGGTTACTTTCTGGATATCCAGGTTCAGAGAGAGGAAGCCTCCCGATACGGGCTGACAGTTGACGACGTCCAGGAGGTCATTCAGTCCGCGATCGGGGGGACAAATATCACCACTACGATCGAGGGAAGAGAGCGATACCCGGTGAATATCCGCTATCCCCGCGATCTGCGGGGGGATCTGGAAAAACTGAAAAGAGTAGTGGTTCCGGTCGCGCCTGAAAACCTTCGGCGGGGTCCGGATGCCGGTCCGAACCTCGGCCAGATCCCCTTGGGCGAGCTGGCGGAAATCGGAATGGTCAAGGGGCCCACCCAGATCAAGAGTGAAGAGGGAATGCTGGTGTCCTATGTGTACATCGATGCGGGGGAGCGGGACGTAGGAAGTTACATCGCCGAGGCAACGAAAAAACTGGCCTCCCTGAAAATCCCCGAAGGATACCGTCTGCAGTGGAGCGGAGACTACGAATATCTCCTTGCTACCTGGGATACGTTGAAAATTGTTCTGCCCTTGACGGTTCTGATCATCATCCTTCTCATTTATCTCAACACCCATTCGATAGCCAAAACTCTGATCGTTCTTCTGGCTGTTCCTTTTTCGCTGATCGGTTCCTTCTGGCTTCTTTACTTCCTGGATTATAACTTGAGCGTAGCCGTCATCGTCGGTTTAATCGCCCTGGCCGGGTTGGACGCCGAGACCGGGATTGTCATGCTCCTGTACCTCGACCTGGCCTATGACAAATGGCAAAAAGAGGGCAGGCTGGGGAGCCGCGAGGATTTAAAAGAAGCCATCATGTACGGAGCCGTAAGGAGGATCCGGCCCAAAATCATGACCGTGGGGACGACTTTTGTCGGACTCTTGCCCATTCTTTTCAGCACCGGAACCGGCGCGGATGTGATGAAGAGAATTGCCGCTCCCATGGTGGGGGGGTTGGTCACGTCCACAATCCTGGAGTTGCTGGTTTACCCGGCCATTTACCAGATATGGAAATGGAACTTTGAATTAAAGAAGCAGCTTTCCGTAACGCCAGCAGTAGATAAATAAAATCCGTATCCATTGAGTACAAACGAAGTAAATATCGTTACAGTCATCACGAGCCCGGAGGGCGTGGCAATCTCGTTTTTGTTTGGGCTTCGTCGCTCCAACCCTCGCATGACATGTTACCCCATTCGTCGCTATTAATGTAAATTATTAATGAGTCCATAATTGATTAGACATATTCATCCAAAAATCTCCCCTCCCCTGGCGGGAGGGGACTAAGGGGAGGGGGAACTTGGAAGATCTTCCCCTTGTTCACCCCCACCCTTGCCCTCCCCCATCGTAGGGGGAGGGGATTATTGGGGAGATTTGAAATATTTTTTGTTATTTTTTAATGTCCATACAATTATGGACTGATTTGTAAATCTGTTACTGACACTAAGCACTGACACGGACACTATTTTTATCCAATGCTGACACTCACACTGACACTGTTTTTAATATGATTAATAGGATCATCGATTTTTCGGTAGATAACAAGTTCATCATCTTCGCTCTGGTGGCCGCGGCCTGCATCGCGGGCTGGTGGTCCATGA
>CAZIDC010000094.1:0-8737 GCA_964537885.1 uncultured Syntrophaceae bacterium
ACTTGAAAAGCATTCAGGGGGCCCGTTTAGAGCAAGGACAGCGGACTTTTTGCTAATTGTTTTAAGTCCTAACCCCCCAGGACAACAAAGAGGAAAAATTCAAAACCTGCCCGAGGGTCCCATCGTCTAGCGGCCTAGGACGTCGGCCTCTCACGCCGAAAACACGGGTTCGATTCCCGTTGGGACCACCAAATATAATGTGGAATGTGCAATGCGGATTGCAGAATAAAGGACTCACCAAACCTGATCTTCGCAAAGCCTGCCCCTAATTCTACTTGTCCTCCCCGGCATTGAGAATCTTCAACGGCATTGGGAAAGGAATGAACTCTTGATCGGTGAAATCAGTGCCCTCGGTTGCGCCCTCTGCTGGGCCTTAAGCAGCACCTTGACCAAATCATTGTCCGGGAAAATAGAACCTTTGAGCCTGAATTTTATCCGTTGCCTCGGGGCAGCGATCCTGCTATGGGTCATTATTCCATTTTACCCGGGGGTTTATGGTTTATCCCTCATCCCTGGAAAGGCCATTCTGTATATGAGTCTTTCCGCCCTTGTCGGGATGTCGGTAGGAGACACGATTTATATTCGGGGGCTGAGGCTGATCAACGTAACCCTTGCCTTCCCCATCGCCCAGTCTGTAACTCCCCTCCTGACGGTTGTAGCCGCATTTCTCTTCCTGGAGGAAACCATCACCAGGTCCTTCGTGCTCGGTACGGTTTTAATCCTGGCAGGTATCTATTTTATCGCTATTCCAGTTGGAGCATCACTCCTCTCCCTTGATGGACCCCAGGAAAAGAGAAGAATGGGCATTGGGCTCATTCTGGTTGCCACTGTATTTTGGACAGTATCCATTGTTTTCCTAAAATTCGGCCTTAAAGAGACCGAACCTATCGTGGCCAACGGGATTCGCCTCCCGGTCGCAGCCTTGGCTCTTTTGCCGTTGGTCTTTTTACAAAAGTCGTTCCCGGAGGGGTCGCACCAGATCAAAGTACGCCTGGTATTTTTAGGCGCCATCACCGGGATCTTGGCCTTTGGTTTGGGGGGTATCCTTTTTCTTAAGGCAATCCAGGTGGTCGGGGCAGGCAAAACCATGGTATTGACCAGTTGTGGTCCGCTTTTGGGTCTGCCGATTTCCGTATTTCTCTTGAAAGAAAAGGTGACTAAGCGGATCATTTCCGGCACGGTTTTAGTGGTATTAGGTATCGCTTTCATTATATAAAGGAATCCAGACCGGGAAGATGACTCGTAAACCAGGATGACCCGTTGCTTGAAGAGGCTTTCCATATCAGAGGCATTCTGGTATAAACGTTCGTTAAGAGCAACCGAATAAAAATCTTTGCGATCATTCGGCTAAGGAGATTGTTTATGGACCCAGTAAAATTTAGGAATTTTATCCGGGAGCAGCGGAAAAAGGTGGAGAGCTCCAAAATGCCCTTAAAAGACATTCGCGTAATCGATATGGGAGCAGTGGTAGCCGCCCCTTATGCCGCAACTCTTCTGGGGGACTTCGGTGCCGAAGTCATCAAAATTGAGCCTCCGGGCGTTCCCGACGCCATTCGTTTCTGGGCTGTTGTGGAGGAAAAATACCAGCCCGTCTGGCTTGTGGCTTCGAGGAACAAGCTGCCGATCACCCTCAATTTAAAGCATCCCCAGGGTCAAAAGGTATTCATCCAGTTGGTGGAGAGGGCCGACGTATTATTTGAAAATATGCGGCCGGGAACCCTGGACCGGCTGGGATTTACTGCCGAAAAGCTCTGGCAAGCTAACCAAGGGCTGATTATCGGCCGAATCTCCGGCTACGGGCAAACCGGTCCCTATTCATCCAAACCGGGCTTTGGCACTCTGGCGGAAGCGATGAGCGGATTTACAGGGTTGAATGCCCAACCCGGTGGACCCCCAACAAACCCTCCTCTCGCTCTGGCGGATATGACCGCCGGAGTCCACCTTGCTTTGGGGACGATCATTGCCCTTAGAGGGCAGAAGCGAAGAGAGAAGGGGGGCCAGGAGATCGACCTGTCCTTATATGAACCTCTCCTCAGTTTCTTTGGACCCGAATTTTTGCGTTACCACCTGACCGCGAAAATTGCGGCGCCCATGGGAAATGAATCAAATTTCACCGCCCCCCGAAACAGCTTTCAGGCCAAAGATGGGAAATGGGTGGCTCTGTCCGCCAGTTCCCAGGCTCCTTATGAACGGATGATGGACCTGGTCGGCCACCCGGAATTGAAAAAGGCGGAAGGGTTCAGGGATAACCAGGAACGGATTCAGAAAGAGAGCCGCAAGGTCCTCAACCGGGTGATCGGTGAATGGATCAAGAGCAGGACCTTAAAAGAAGTGGTGGATGAATGCGAGAAGGCGGGGGTAACCATCGGGCCGGTTTATAGCATGGAGGACATTGCCAATGACCCCCACGTCAAAGAAAGGGGTAGCCTAACGCCAGTCTTTGACCCCGATTCTGGGCGGACCATTTCTTTTCCTGACATTCCCATCCGTTTATTGCAAACCCCGGGTGCCATTCGCTTTCCCGGTCTTCCCATGGGTTCGGCCAATGAAGTTATTTATCAGGACCTCCTGGGCTATTCGCCGGAAGAGATTGAAGGAATGAAAGCCAAAGGGGTAATATGAAAATTCGGGTTTTCAAAGCCGAGGATATTCGCCGGTCGATCTCGATGGCTGGGGCGATGGAAGTGGTCAAAAACGCCTTCTGCCAGCTTTCTTCCCGCAAGGCGGAATCCCCTGTTCGCACCGCTTTAACCCTGAAGGGACAGGGGGAAACGGCCTTAATCATGCCGGCCTATTTGGGAAACACCATGGCTCTCGGGACAAAAATGGTCACGGTCTTTCCTAACAATCCACAGCAGGGCCTTCCGGCAACCCAGGCCTTAGTGGTCCTTTTTGATGCCGCCAACGGGAGTCCCCTGGCTATTTTCGAAGGCACCCACTTAACCCGATTGAGAACAGGAGCCGCAACCGGCGCGGCCACTCAAGTATTCTCCCGCCTCGAGGCTTCAACCTTGGCCATATTCGGGGCCGGCGGCCAGGCCTTGGCCCAGGTTGAAGGGGTCTTGGTGGCCCGGAAAATCAAAAGAATCAAGATCTTTGACATCTTTCGGGAAAGGGTCAAAGCATTGATGGCGGCCTTGAGGGATTGCCCCTGGTGCGGGAAGGTAGAAATTTTGCAGGCCAGCTCTCCGATGGAGGCCGTGCAGGAAGCAGACGTAGTTGTTACCGCAACCAGCTCAAGCAAACCCGTCTTTCAGGGAAGTCTTCTTGCCAAGGGATCCCATATCAACGCCATCGGGTCGTTCCGGGCGGATATGCAGGAAGTAGACGAAGAAACCATTGGGCGAGCAAGGATTTTTGTCGACTCAATCCCCTCCTGCCTGGAGGAAGCGGGCGACTTGATCATTCCGTTGCATAAAGGGCTGATTCAAAGGGCGGATATCCTGGCCGAGATCGGGGAAGTCCTTTCCGGGGAAAAGGCTGGAAGGAAAAGCAACGATGAGATTACGTATTTTAAATCCGTTGGCAACGCTGTGCAGGACATTTCCCTTGCGCAGGCGGTTTGGGGAAGAGCAATCGAGACGGGGGTGGGGCAGGAAGTGGAGCTATGAGTGGCCGAAAAAAACCTTGACAGAAAGGGCTGGGGAGATAAAATGGCGTGGAATTTTAGAGATAGAAGGGAGTAACGGATGACCAATTGGGAATTTGGGTTGACCTTGACGGTGGTAGGAATGGGAGGAACACTTCTCATCCTCTTCTTTCTTAGTTTAATGATCGATGTTTTGAATAAATGCCTCCCGTCTGGAAAGGCTGGAAGGAGCGAGTAAAGGCATATGATTTACGATGGGTTGAGTAGCTTTTTAATAGGCGTTGCAAATATTCAGTGGTCCAATGGGGTCATGATCCTTGTGGGATGCGCGCTCCTTTACTTAGGCATTAAGAAAGGGATGGAGCCTCTTTTGCTTATACCGATCGGCTTTGGGGCCATTCTGGTGAACATCCCCATGGCTGGACTGATGGAAAAAGGTGGCCTCCTGCGCTATTTTTACGATGCCGGGGTTATGACGGAAATTTTTCCCTGCCTAATCTTTATCGGCATCGGAGCCATGACCGATTTCGGCCCTCTTTTGGAGAATCCGCGCATTCTCCTTTTGGGGGGTGCCGGTCAGTTCGGGATTTTTCTCACCCTCCTACTCGCCCTGGGTTTGGGATTCACTAACCTGGAGGCCGTGGCCATAGGGATCATCGGGGCATGCGATGGGCCGACGGCCATTTACGTGACCTCAAAGTATGCTCCCCATATGCTGGGAGCCGTTTCGGTGGCCGCGTATTGTTACATGTCCATGGTTCCCCTTATTCAACCTCCGATCATGAGGGCCCTGACCTCGGTCAAAGAGCGGCAGATAGAGATGAAATACCGGAAGAGGGTGGTTTCCAAATCGGTAAAGATCCTCTTTCCGATAATGGTGACCCTGGTAACCTGCCTCATTGCACCCATGGGCACACCCCTGATGGGAACGTTGATGCTGGGCAACCTCTTGCGGGAGAGCGGCGTGGCGGACCGGCTGGTCAAGGCCTCGCAGAACGAAATCGCCAACGTAGTCACTTTGCTTCTCGGTATTTCCATCGGGGGAACGATGGCCGGGCCGGTTTTCTTGAAACCGGCGACATTGATGATTCTGGGGTTGGGTCTACTGGCCATCTCTCTGGACACGGCCATGGGAATCTTCCTGGCGAAGCTGATGAACTTCTTCTCGGGAGGAAAGGTGAATCCTTTAATCGGCGCCGCCGGGATCTCGGCGTTCCCCATGTCTGCCAGGGTAGTCCAGGTAGAAGGACAAAAGGCTAATAAAAGGAATTACCTTCTCATGCACGCGATGGGAGCAAACACCGGAGGGCAGATTGGCTCCGTCCTGGCCGCGGCGGTCATGCTTTCGTTGCTGAAAGGGATGGGAATCGTCTGATCAATTAGCGGTTTTTTTCAACAAATCGAGGTATTGCTGAGCCAGCCGGGCGCTCTCGCTCTGGGGAGCGATCCGCACCACCGATTGAAAGGATTTCTCGGCCTCACCGCGCTTTCCGCTGTTGAAATAGAGCAAGCCTAACTGCAAGTGGGCGTCGAGGAAATTGGAAGCCAAACCAACAGCCGAACGCAGGGCGGCAATGGCTTCCTCCGTCTGTTGGTTATCTTTATAGGCTAACCCCAGATTATAATAGGCCAAACCAAAATTCGGTTTCATGGCTACGGCCTTTTTGAAATATTCGATGGCGCTTTTCCGGTCCCCCTTTTTATAATAGGCCCAGCCCATATTGTTCAGAACGTAAAAAGGGGTGAGGTAGAGGAAGTCTTTTAATACCACTTCGAACTCATTGATGGCTTCCTCCCAAAGGCCCATCTTAATGTAAACCCCTCCCATGGCGTTATGAGCCTCCGTGTATTTCGGGTCGAGTTTCAATGTCTGCCGGAAATGTTCCAGGGCTTGGGGAAAACGCTCCTTTTCACTGTAAGCCAGGCCCAAGGCGTAATGGGTTTGCGGGTCATTCGGGTTGAGCCTCTCCGCTTCTAAAAGCTCCCTGAGGGCTGAAGTAGGATCCCCCTGCTGGAGATGGTTGAGGCCCAGACTGGAGTGAATGCTCGCTTTCTGCAGGGCCTGTTCATTGGTTGAACATCCCCAGAAAAAAAGCAAAAGACTTGCTAAAAGCAGGAAGACCTTAAAAAGTTTCATGTACATTTTCTCCTCCGGTCCAGACCCCTTTTGAAAATTTCAAGACGCGGATTGCAGGTCCATCGCCGACCGTCTGGGTTTTCCGGTCTAGCCGACCCGTTTATGCTCCCAGGGGGGGGAATCCTCTTCCCCCGTCCATCAACCGCATACCCCGAGAAAGGCTTAAGGGGAGGAAGATCCGGGTTTTAATAAAACCCGTATTTTAATAGAGCCCGGCCCATGGCCAGGACATTTTCGGGCTTGCAGTATGCTGTAAGACCGTTCGAGCTCGCCAGGATGTAGCCCCCGCCCGGGCCGACTTCCTCGATGCGCTTCTTGACCTCGGCCTCGGTTTCCTCTGGGGTGCCTCGCGTCAGGGTGTAATGCAGGTCGATATTGCCCATCAGGCAGATGCGCTGGCCATATTTTCTTTTCAGCTCAACAATATCCATGGCGTTGGGTTCAATATTGGCCAGCCCATTCATGCCGAGGGTCAGCAAATCGTCGAGGATAGGAAAGAGGTTGCCGTCGCTGTGATAAATCCAGGGAATTTTTATTTTATCCGCCACCTTTTTCATCCGGGGGAGGAAGAGCTCGCAGATGGTCTTGGGAGAAAACAAGGGGCCCTGCTTCCAGGCCAAATCCTCGGGGACAATCATGAAGTCAAACCCCAGGTCGTTGATCTTCGAGATAGCCTTGCAGGCCCACTCTACGAAGAGGTCCATCACTTGCAGGACGAACTTTGGATTGTCGTAGAGCATCAGGCTGAAATGCTCTATCCCCATACTCAAATAGGTATTGCTAACACCCATGCGGGTCGTAATTCCCAGCGCTCGATTGGTTCCCCGAAAGCGGGCAATAAAATCCCTTGCCGGCTGGTAGAATTCGTCGGCCTCAGGGTCGGGCAATATGATTTTGGCTAAGTCTGATTCGGTCTTGATCAGGCCATCTTTGATTATGTCCATTCCTTCGAAAAGCTGGCTCTTCACGAACCGGGGAGGAGCAATGCTGAAGGTGAGGTTGTCGAGGGGGATGACGTCCAAAACCTCGTGGGCAATCCGCGCTCCGGGCATGGCAAAGAGCTGGGTCACCGTCGCTTTCTCGAAATCGGAGCGCTGCAGGAGCTTTTCGGCAAGATTATTGTGGACGCTCGACTCCACCCAGGGAATGCGGTCAGGCTGCTTGAGCTTTAAGGCGGTGAGAACGCGTTCTCTTGAGGTCATGTTTCTCTCCTTGCCGGGAAATTTTAATACTCCCCACTTCTTGGGAGCCGCTTTTTAGCAGCCCTTCCAGGGGGGAATACCAATTCTAAAAAAACTTTGTTAAAAAAATTGGGGAGTTTCAACCTGCGCCAAGTCGATTAGTAACAAAGAAACAGGGAAGAGTCAAAACAAAAAAGGGAAAACTAAAATCCTAAGGAATCATTCCTTTTCGATTTTGGTGGCGTGGTCGAAGGCGTCTTTGCTTCCGGGCATGACTTTCGGCCACCAGATGTAATCCGCCTGCTTGGGCAGGCCCGTTTCCTCGTAAACCAGGCTCAAGTTCTTTAGAAGCTCTCCGGTCCGGAAAAGCCGGTAGGAGGTATTACCCTGCAGGTCGGTTTCCACGCTAAGTGGGCCGAACTTTTCCACCGCAAACTCCCAAACGGCATCCACCATCCCGAACTCCGGCCAGTAACAATTGAGGACTCTTTTGACCTGGCTGGCGTAGAGGGCGGCGCACCCCCCCACGGCCTGAAGAAATAGGCATTTCCCCCGGATCAAGTCCCCCATGATCCCCTCGTCCAAATGGCCCTTGCCGATCAGAACTCCCGGGCGCAGATCCCGCACCAACGGTGGGATGAAGGGAGAAAAACGGGAGCTGGAAGTGGCTCCCACGGAAACCACCTCCCATCCTCCGCCCTCCTTTTCCGCCACAATGGGGCCGCTGTGGAGGATTCCCATTCCCCGTAGATCGAAGGGAATTTTGTCCTTCTCCCCTTTTGCCAGCAGCTCGGCGATGCGCTGGTGGGACCAATCCCGCACCGTAAATAAGGTCCCGGTGAGATAGACAATGTCGTCAAGCATGAGGTCTTCCAATTGGCAAGCATCGATGGGGGTTTGAAGATAATGTTCCTTATTGCGCATGGGTGATCTCCTGGTTTAGCTCTGGATGAGTTAGGAATTCCACTCGGCCATCTGAATAAATCCTCGCCCGCGAATACCTTGCGGACCAGCAATAAAAAGCCACGGCAATGGGAAAGACCGCTGAGTGGCAACCGGCAATTTCCATATGCAGGCCCAGACAGGTGGTCTTTCCCCCGACCCCCAGCGGCCCGATCCCCAAGCGGTTGACCATCCGGAACAATCTTTCCTCCAAAGCAGCCACCTGGGGATCTTGGTGCCGGCTGTTCAGCGGCTCCCGGTAGATTGCCTTGCGGGCCAGGGTTTCCGTATAATCTACGCCGAACCCGCCTACGGCAACCCCCACAATGTTGGGAGAACAGTTCTCTCCTCCGGCCAGGGCGACTGCATCCAGAACGGTTTTCAGGATGGTGTTTTCTTTCGGAGCTCCGGGAATGGGCACTACTGCCGACCCCTTGATCTCGGCCCCCCCGCCCCGGGGCACGGCCAGCAGTTCCAAATAATCGATCCGGTTGTTGTAGTTCAAAAAAATCGGCGGCGCCCCCCAGCCCACATTATCTCCCGAATTTACATTGGTGAGCGGATGGGTGACCTGTTGTCTCAGGGGCGTGTCTCGCGTGGCTTTCCGCGTAGCCTCTTCCAGAGCGGCCCTTAAGTCCCCTTCAATGGCGAAACCCGGAGGGAGATCGATATAGAACATGGGAACCCCTGTGTCTTGGCAAAGGGGAACCCCCCGCTGCCTGCTTACCTCCGTATTCCGGACCATGGCCTGAAGATAGGCCTTTCCTTTTGGCTGGGTCTCTTCCTCCGCCGCCCTTCGAAGGGCTTGCTCAACTCCCGAGGGCAGGATTTTAGAGGCATGGCGGAGCATAAGGTAGGAAATCCGCCCGATTAAGCTTGCTTGGATCA
>CAZIDC010000095.1:0-8733 GCA_964537885.1 uncultured Syntrophaceae bacterium
GGGGGATTTTCTACGCTCTTCCCACGACCATCAATTCAACCTCCAGGTCTTCCGGAGCGCTGTCCCAGTAAAGGGCGATATTGCGGCCTTTTTGGACAAAAGCCCATTGGTCGCTGTGGTGGTCCACCGCAAAATAGATCGAGCGCGCCCTGCGGGGTAATTCCTGGGGCGGGACCGCCAGATGCTCCAAGCCGATCCCGGGGAGGGCGCGGGCAATCAGAATGGGTAAATGTTCGCGGGAACAGAACTTCACGACCGTCGTTAGAGACTGGAGGACGGTCTTGGGATCTTCTTCGGTCTTGAGCACTAAGTAAAAACGGTTGCGCCCTTCAAAGAGGGCTGGATTCAGGTCGGCCGCATAGTACGTCCCATCATACAGAAGGCGGATCACGTACTCCGGCCCGGCCGTAATCTCATCCAGGAGCTGGGAGATCAGGGCCTGAGCCGCGGAAAAACATCCCCAGAGGTTGCGATGGTCATAATTCGGCAGGATGCAATTGCCGTCGCTCAATTCCCCCATGACATTGACCCTTTCCGAAAAGGAAGAGAGCTCGCCGATGAGCTGCCGGAGAGTTCCGTAAACCGCCCAGGGATGGACCGGCTGGGCTTCGGTAAGTTGGAAAAGAACCGGTACATAGCGGTTGAGCGACCGCAGGGCTAAAAGATACACCATATCCCTCGATCCGAACTCGGCGGTTTGGATTCCTCTCTGGCTTTTGTATTCCTCCAGCTGATGACTGCGGGCAGCGACCTGGTCTCTGATTTCCCGGATCAGCTTCAGCAGAAGTTCCGAACTGGAAATCGTCAGGGAAGGCGGGATATAATTCCTCGAAAGCCCGATCTCAGCGCCAGCCCTTTCCAGTTGGGCGAGGGGGAGGAGAAGATAATCACCCAATTGATCCTTTTCCATTTCCCAGAAAATTTTGAGGACGAAATAGAGCCTCTTGACCTCCCCCGGCGGGCCCCCGGAATGGAGGTCCGAAGCTTTTTCCGGGTCCGCCGCGGTTACGAACCGGGTGGTGACGGCGGAAAGGTTCTCTAACTTTTCCATGACGGTCACATTTTCGCCGGAAGGATTCCACTTTTTTAAACCCAAAAGAACGGGGAAAGGCTTTCCTCCCTCCACCCAGGCCGCATCAAAGGAGCGGGCTTCCATGACGGCATTGGCGGGCAAGACGGCATACGTTCCGTCCGGGAATAAAAAGGCGCCTTGCAGAAGATTCAGGGATCGATTTCCCAAGGCGGCCCTCTGGATCTCTAAATCTCCCACGCCCCAGAAGTGCGGCTGCAGGAATTGATGAAAGGGCAGACAGAGAGATTGCATGGATAAATCGAGCAGCTGAAAATGCTGGGGCTGCAAAAAGAGGCCCTGATGCCAGAATAAAGGTCTTTGGATGTCCATTATTTTCCCCTGGGTTCTTGGATTTCTTGCGGACCCAAATAAAAATCAATTTTCAGAATGCCGGCTTGGCCGGTCGCCTCATGGACGGGAACGGCTTGAAGCCGGACCATGCGGCTTTTTTGCATATTGAAATACCCAGCAACCAGCCCCACATATTTCGCGCCTTCCGCCCGATCCAAAGCCTGGGTCAGTTCCTGTCCCGGCTGCATCACCAATCTCTTAAAACTGGCCACACTCGGATCAAAACGGCTGCATTCCAAAAGTTTGGCCAGACCTTCGGTTTCTTCCTGCAGCTGATTGAACGAATTCGGGTCGCTCAGCTGGTACACACACACCAGAACCGTATGAGGATTGGACTGGAAAAGGTTTAATTGAGGATCGCTTTGGAGATGCAGCCGGACAGCATCTTTGGCGTAGCGATATTCGGGAATGGGTTTGACCACGGGGGCGGGTGCAACCGCCGGGGGTGCAACCGGTGCGGGTGCAACCGGTGCGGGTACAACCGCCGCAGGCTGCGCGCCCGGAGTGACTTTCGGCTTGCGTCCGCAGGAGGCGAGGGAAAAAATGAGGGCCAAACAAACCACCCCTGCGCAATATTTTTTCATCGGGCTCCCCCCTCTTTTTTTTTACGTATTGTCAAAACTTAACCACAGAGAACACTGAGAAAAGATTAAATATCAATGGGTTATTAGAAATTTTAATTCCCCCTCTGTGCCCTCTGTAGTTTCATATTTTATCCTCTTTTTTCATAAAACTTTTGACATTACCTTTTTTATATAACTTTTGGCAGATTTTTTCAAATTCCCGCAAGAGTCCCTCGGTCAAACGGCCTGATTCTATCCAGCTCTTGCAGGACTGGAATTTTTCTTTGTATATATCAAAAAGCTCGGCTTTGCGGAGGGGGCCAAACTTCAACCCGCCATCGGTCTGGGCGGATATTCGCTCGGGATCCAGTTCCGCCAGAATCTCGCTTACCTTAATCCGGGCCGCCTGCTGAAAGGCCTGGTGAGCCACCAAAAAAGCTTCCTGAATCTGATCAAGATAATTCTGCAGGGATTCCGGCTTAGCCTCTCCCCCGAGATCGGAGCCGATAATATGCCGGATCGTTTCCATTTCGGGGTTTTTACCCAAAAGAGTATTGTTAATTACACCGATAATCTGGTTTAATGAGTCAAAGATCGTGTTTAACGAATGAGCGAATTTTTCCGAAAGTTCCCTGGAGGAAAGATCCCCGAGGGAGATCTTATGCCCCAAGAGCAGGGAAAAAAGCCGCGCGACCTCGCTGTTCTCCAAGCCCGTTGGGCGGTTGGTCCTTAAACTTCCATCCTTGAAATGCTGAGCAAGTTTTTCTAACAGGGCCAATCTTTCCCCGGCGGAAATCCCCTGGAATTGTTGTTCCAGGTAGCTGGCAATCAATACCTCAGAACGGGCAGGAGCGGAGCGATAGAGATTTTTGATTTCTCCGGCTATTTTTTCTAAAGAAAGAGGCATATTCATCGGTCTTTTTTAGCTTTTTCCCGTCCCTTCCCCGGGGGAAGGATAACGGTTTCTCCTAAAAAATCTTCTTCGACCGGCAGCTCTTCAGTCTTCGAAGCAAGGGGGGCTTTTATTTCTTCGGCCATTGACCCGGTTTTTCCCAGTTGCGGTTCCCGCGGTTGAACTCTAGGGGAAGGCCGAGTTTCTTCCTTGACCGCGCCGGAACGATGGATGATCACCGTTTCGGGGACTACATCCTGGGTCGTTCCCGGGGGGGTGCCCTTTCCGGAAACCTTGGCCGCAACAACTTCTTGGCGAGTGAGGATTACCGTCTCGGGAACCGCTGCTTCGACTGCCTTTTGGCGGGTTGTAATGATTGTCTCGGGAAATATTTCCTTTTGATCTTTTAGCGGCGGATGGCGAAAGATTTCTCTTTGAACCCTTTCCGGAGAAAGAATTACGGTCTCCGTCACTTCCTCTTTTTCCGGTTCCATTCTCCCGCGCCATTTGTCGAGAATATTTCCAAGGATTTCCTGAAGCTTTTCATCTTCCCCAGCGGGAGCCGGGGAGACTTCCACCGGTTTTCCGCGCAATAGATTGGACCTGACTTCTTCCCGCAAAGCCTCCAACTGATGCGCGAATTCTTCTTTGGACCATTGGGGATCGTTGGACAAGCTGGCTTTGAATAAAGATAAACCCAAACGGAGGGACTTTTCCCAGAGGGGAATCCAATCCGGACTCGCAGTTTTTCCTTCAGGATTCCAGAAAATATTCAGGGGGTGAAAGGTTGAGCGGAAACTTTCAGCGAGAAATTGTTCAAAAGAATCTTTCCTTGCTTGAGGGAAAAAGTCAATTCCCTTTTTCAGGGAAGAATAAACCTTAGCGATATCCTGCTTGCCGTTAACCAAGAGGGCGTAAAACCAGACCAGACCAAAAAAGAAAAGGGGATCGGATGCGGGAGGTTTGAGAAAAAATCCGGGCTGGGGAGGAATCAGGGCGGCTTCAATAACTTTAACCCTGAAATTCCAGAAAAGGGGAAGCGCCCCGTTCTGCTCGCCAAGCTTGACCCATATTTTCTCCATGGCGAACCTAAGGTCGGGGTGTTTCTGGCCAACCCCCTGTAAAAAAAAGGTCGGGATTAACTCCCCGAGAAAAGAGAGTTTCAGAAATAAAACTTCCCCAAAATATCTTTCATCCTGATGGGGGTAGAGAGAAGGCGCGGTCCCCGGCCCCCTTGGCTTGAGAGACTGGCAACAACGGATTCGTCCGGCCTCCTGTTTCGATTCCAGGCGGGCTTCCGTCTCCGCCCAAGGTGCCCCCGAGAGAAGAGATAAAAAATCCATTCCATTGAGCGACATCGCCTCAAAGATGAGCATATAAAAAGGATAAAAGGAAAAGGGAACGATCCGCCAAGGGGCCTGCTTTTTTTGTCCAAAACAATCAGGGTAGTCTGAACATTCCCCGCAAGGAAAATCCACGGCCTGAGTTTTGTTATTGGGGAAAAGACCCCACTCCTGGATTAAAACCCACCGGTCCTTGAGAGTAGACGGGTCAGAGCTTCCCAGCTCGGCCACATAAAAATCGGCCCTCCCCCTGGGGGAACAGGAAGGACAAAACAGATAGCGTTTCAAAGAAATCGAATAGGGCAGAAGCCCTGCCCGGGTTAGAAGATCGTCATCATAGCATTGTTCCAGGGGCAACCCACATTGAGGGCAGGGGGGCGGGAAAAAAACCTGTTTCCGTTTGCAGAAAAACAGCGATTGGAAGGGCCTTAGGTTCCCTTTTTTGTCCATTTGATCCGCCAAAAGAATTAAAGAAGGATTCTCCTTTTCAGCGGCATAAAAAGCAAAAGTTTTTTGCCAATAGTCATCAATGTCCCGGTTGTGAATGGGCCACAATTCATCCCGGGTAAAGGAATACTGATCCTTCTGGACTAAAAGGAAACCCTTCTTTAATTCACTGCCGGCATCGGTTACAAACCTGGCCTCAAGCAAGCGGGCCAAAGGGTCTGAGTCAATAATGACGGAAAAGGGGAAAGAAGATTTTTCCAGGAGAGCAGGATCTTCCGCCTTCAGAGAAATCTTTAAAGGGAAATGGTTCTTTCCAGGATTCAGGTAAGGATAGATGGGTGGGGTATTAATATAACTTTTCATTTTTAGATCCACCTTAGCCTATTAAAACCCCTCACGTTATAAAACCATTGAAGATGGATGTACCTGATGCCCGGTGGAGCGAAAATTCCCAAATACCATAATTATTTATGGGGGAAAAGTCAAGATTAAAAAAGGGGCTCTTTCCCCCCGCAGGCGAATAAATCCCTCGGTCAAGGTTTGAGCGGCTATTAAGAGATTTCTTCCAGGATCCTTTTCAGGGTGCCGGCCATTTCTTTTCCGCTCTGGAAGCGGTTCTGGGGAGACTTGGCTAAGGCTCGGGCCATTACCTCATCAAGGCTCTGGGGAACGGCAGGATTGTGCTCGGATGGCGGCTGGGGCTCTCCCTGGGTAATTTGGTACATCAAGGTTGAAAGGGTTGACCCGAGAAAAGGTTTGGTTCCGGTAAGAAGTTCATAAAAAACGCATCCAAGGGAGAAAAGGTCAGAGCGGCCATCCAGGTCCTGGCCGGTAATCTGCTCCGGCGACATGTAAGTGGGGGTCCCCAGGATAGAGCCGGTCTGGGTAATCGTGGAGGAGGGAAGCTTGGCAATCCCGAAATCCATAACTTTCACCTCTCCCCCGCTGGTTCGCATAATGTTCGCCGGTTTGATATCGCGGTGGACGATACCGCGCTGATGAGCGAAATCCAGGGCCTTGGCGACCTCGATGACGATCCCCAGGACTTCCTTGACGGGCAGCAAACGTTCCGGGGTGGCATATTGAGAAAGACTTTCCCCTTCGACAAACTCCATGGCCATGTAGGAAATTCCCTCATCGTCAGCCACATCATAAATAGTGACGATCCCCGGGTGAGTCAGTTTCCCGGCAGCCTGGGCTTCTTTAAAAAAGCGCTCCTTCAAACTTTCGATCTCCTGGGCTTCATAAAGCCGGTCGAAGCGAATCGTCTTGATGGCCACCAGTCGGTCGATGACCGGGTCGCGCCCTTTATAGACCAACCCCATGGCCCCGTGACCCAGCTCGCCCAAGATTTCGTACCGGCCAATCTTCCGGATGGGGCCACCCGCTTCCTGGCGCGCCGTTTCCTCGTCTGCGGCGAGCCGCTTTTCCCCCAAGCCAACGGCGCCAGTGGCCCCCATCTCCCCCGTCGCTTCTTTTTCGGGTTGCGGAGCGCGCCGGGCCGTGGCCAGCAGGTATTGCAGAACCACCAAAAACCCCGGAAAGAAGATCTTGATCCAGACCCCCTTATGGATAGCCCCGAACATGACCCCCCCTAAGATCAAAAGAGAGGCCAGGGAGAAGATCAACTGCCAAGTTGGGCGCTGTCGCGGCAGGAAAAAAGCAAGTACAACTCCAAACAACAAAACCAGTCCAAACTCCCCGAAGGGGGCCCAGGTCGGACGGGAAATGAATCGGCTTTGAAGGATCGACGCTACTTCGTGTCCATGTTTCTCCACCCCGGGAAACTGATTGGAAAAAGGAGTGACCATCAAATCCTGAACGCCCGCGGCAATTCCGGCCGCCGTGACGCCCACCAGGACAACTTTCCCTTTGAAGGTTTCTGCCGGCAGTTTTCTTGAAAGGACATCGGCGCAAGAATGGTAAGCAAAGGTTTGATTCCCCCCATAATAATTGATGAGCATCATTCCCTGGTGGTTGGTGGGAATTCTCCTTGCCCCCAAACGGATGGAGTTGCCAACATTAACCCTGATCTCGCCCCTGGTCAGCCCCATGGCGGCTGTGGCGATCTGCAGGCTAAAAGAAGGATAGTAATGGCCGGCAAACTCCACAATCAGCGGATCCCACCGAACTTTCCCATCGCCATCGGGGAGGACATTGATATGTCCAGCGGCCTTGGCCCCCTGAACAATCTCCGGGACGGATGCAAAAACTTCGCTGGCCGAAGGCGGGGGAAAGTCAGAAAATTTCCTGGGGTCATCGAAGAGCAGGAACGAAGAGGTCAGAACCTGGGAGGGGGTTTCAGCCTTCAGGCCTTCCTTTTTGGAACTACCGAGGGAAAAATAATAGGGATAAAGGATATTCCCGGCCCGGCTTGTGGCTTCCCCCAGAAGGCGATCGTTGCCGCCCGCCCGCTCGGCCTCCGCTGGAGGAAAGACAATGTCGAAGGCAATCAGTTTGGCCCCTCCTTCCGACAGACGATCGATTAACTCGGCAATTTTCGTCCGGGGCCATGGCCAGCGTCCGATTGTGGCCACTGATGGGTCGTCGATGGCCACAAGGCATACGTCCTTGGGAGCGGGCAGGGTTCCCCGCATCCTGAGGCTAAGGTCATAAAGTTTGTAGTGGATCGTTTCGAAAAATCCCAGGGGAAGGAAAAAGAGGAGGGTTACCAAAAAGGTCAACCCCAGCCCTAAAAGAATATCCGCCCCTTTGCTCTTCCTAACCGGGTTCCGGAGAATAGGTTTCAGGGGCATTCCTTCTTCTCCAATGCCTTTTCCAGAAACACCCGGATCATCGCGGTCTTTCCGGAGGCTGGAAATCCGAATCCCTCTCTTCGTTCCAGCGGACCCATTCTTTTTGGCGTTCCTTTTGAACGTCAAAAGGGGCAGGGCGGGAAATACCCCGGCCGGTCACGGTGATTTGTTGGAATTGCCGCAACACAATGCTCGTCCATTCTTCCCGCGAAACAGTCGTCGGTCCGGGCACTTCTCTCGGGCCGGGGACTTCATGCGGCTTCCCCATTCGCTCCCCGGGCAAGGAAGGCTTTGCCGGCGGAAAGGGATTATAGACATTCACGGCACCCTCGTAAACTTGGATGCTCGTAGACTGGTCATCGGCGACGCTCACCTGGTAAATAGTTCCCTGAACGCCAGCAATGGCCGTGGGAGTCTTCACGTCATAGCGGGAAGCCGGGTTGAAAAGCTTGGCCGCCCGCGTCCACAACCGACCCAGGGAAAGCTCTGTTTTCACGGTTTCCTTCTGGGAGGCCGGTTCTTCTTCTATTTTTTGGATGGTCAGAACGGTGTTTTCCGAAAGCCGCATGACCGTTTGATTATCCAGGATGAGTTCAACCCGGGAGCGGGCCAAGACCTTGACTTGGTCCTGTTCCAGCAAGATCATGTTGGGGCGGGCGGAAGACCATTGGGGTTTTCCTGCCTTTTTCACCTGCGCTTGCCCCTCTAAAAAAGTAATGACCCCTTTGTTGGCCCGAACTTGAGTGGGGGCCATGGGCTCTACCTGGGGTGGAGTTTCCAGCGTTACTCCGGGCTTTGGTGGTGCAGGCTTTTTCGGTTCACGAGGCAGGCCGGGTGCGGCTGGCTTTAACCCTTTTTCTCCCAACCATTTTTTCATGACGCCGGGGGCTGGAAAGCGGACCTGCTGGCCCGCGTAAATGAGGTTCAGGTTTTTAATCTTCGGATTTTCTTTCCGCAATAGCTCCCCTATCTTCGGATCATACATTCCATAAATTTTGAAGGAGAGATAGCTGATCGTATCCCCCTTGCGGACCCGGACCAGATGGGTCTCATTGGCATCTGACAGGCTGAAAAGGGAAAACAGGGAGATGGTCCAGAGGGAAAACCACAGATACCGCCGGGGAGGAATTCGCTTCATCTATCCGTGCTCTCCGTGGATTTTTTTGGCAGTCAAATGAAAAAAAGCTATCACACCAGGGGTGGGAATGCAAGGGAAAAACCTGTTGCCAGGTAACCCTTCCGTCACGAGTGGCAATGACAGGAATATCGGAGGAACTAACCCTGGTAAAGATTCTGTTTTGGCCGGGGG
>CAZIDC010000096.1:0-8730 GCA_964537885.1 uncultured Syntrophaceae bacterium
GGAAAGGCGGATCTTATGATTCAACTCCCGGATTGAAGATCAATGATTTTCATCTGCCAGTTGCGCTTTCCCTGATAGGTGTTGATCGTGGGAGAGAAGGCCATTTTCATCCCTTCGCCGGACAGGGGATGCCGGGAGCCCATTCCGAATCCGATCGCCTCGCGGGTCCGCCGTCCTTCCTTGATTCGAATGCGCAAGTGCCCCTTTCCCACCAGTCGGGAACTGAGAACGGTGAGGTTTTCCAGTCCCAGGACCGGTTCAGGATTTCCGATTCCGAAAGGGGCTAAGGTATCCAATTCTGCCAGAAATGATTCGTTGAGCTCATCCAGGCTGGTCACCGTATCAATGGCCAGGTGGGGGATGAAATCCTTTTCCGTGAGCCTGGCCGCCGCGACTTCTTCGAAGGCCCGGGCGAATCCCGGGATACAATCCGCCCGGATCACTAAGCCGGCGGCCTGAGCATGACCCCCAAAGGCCTCGATCCAGTCCTGGCAAGCTTTTAACCCTTCAAAAAGGGGAAAAGCATTGTTGGACCGGCCTGACCCCTTGCCCCGGTTTTCTTGCAGCGCGATCAAAATGGTAGGACAGTTGTACTCTTCCGCCAGGCGGGAGGCTACGATACCGATGACCCCGGGATGCCAATCCAGAGAAGCTAAAACAATCGTTCTTTTGGTTCCTTCCCCGGCCCGGGAGAGAATCATTTTCTTGGCTCCGGAAAGAATCTTTTCCTCGATACGCTGGCGAAGGGAGTTCAACTCGTTCAGATGAACGGCGATCTTTCGGGCCTGATCGGGGTCGTTCGCAGTCAGGAGATGGATGACCTCGCCAGCATCCTCCAGACGGCCGGCCGCATTGATTCTGGGAGCCAGGCGAAAATTGATGCCCGTCGTATCTACGGGTCCGGCTTCCATCCCTGATACCTCTTTCAAAGCAATAATCCCGGGACGGTTGGACTGGCTGAGTTCTCCCAAACCGTATTTAACCAGAATGCGGTTGGCGCCGGTAAGGGGGACTGCGTCGCTCACCGTTCCCAGAGCCACGAGGTCTAAATATTCCCTGAGGTTCGGGCCATTGCCCTCCGCGAAGAAACCTTCCCGCCGCAGGAAGCTCCTTAGCCCGATCATCAAGTTGAAAGCCACGCCCACTCCGGCCAATCCTTTAAAGGGATAACCGCAGTCTTTCTGCTTGGGATTGAGAATGGCCAGGGCCGGCGGGAGATTTTCGGGAACCTCGTGATGATCGGTAATGATTACCTCAAGTCCTTGCTCCCCCGCCCAGCGGATCTCCTCCCGGCTGCTAATGCCGCAGTCGGCTGTAATGACCAGCTTGGTTCCGGAGGAATGAATTTTCTTCAAAGCCTCCAAGTTGACGCCGTATCCCTCCTTTAAGCGGTGGGGGAGGAAGAAATCAACGCGTCCTCCTACCCTCTGCAAAAAAAGGTATAATGCTGCCGTAGCCGTAGTGCCGTCCACGTCATAATCGCCGAAGAGCGTTATCTTTTCTCGGTTGCACAGGGCCTGAGTGATCCGGGAAACAGCCTTCTCCGTGTCTTTCATGGTAAAAGGGTCAGGAAGGTCCGACAGGGCAGGGTAAAGAAACCGCTTGGCCTCGTCAGCCTTAAATATCCCGCGATTCCGAAGGATCTGGGCTGTCAGGGAAGAGATCCCCAGTTCCTTGAGGGGAAGCCCTTCGCTGGGCTCCCTCGCGGGGAAAACCTCCCATTTTTTTGAGGTTCGATTGGCCAACAAACAATTTCCCCGGTCCGATCTATTTTGAGACGTCCATCATGCCAAAATAGCGGAGTGCGACCTGCTCTGTCAATAAAGATATATTTGCGATTGTTATTTTGGCGAAAAAATGTTAATAAAGTATAAAGTTATTGATCAAGACCCTATCAATGTGGCAAGATGCGGTTAAAATGGGAGGAGGCGGGAAGATGAAAAAATACTGGGCTCCGATAATAATTTTTTCTTCGCTTTTATTCCTCATGGGAATGGGGGAACTGGGGGGAGCTCCGGCGGTTGATAAAGTTCCCGCTCCTGGGAAAAATTTTACTGTATCGGTCGTTGACCGTGAAAAAGTCCAGACTTCCCTCAGTCAGTTTAGCCATGAGGGAAATGTATTTCTGTCAGGAAAACGCGGCAGCGCAACCGTAACCATCCCTTTTGAAAAAATTTCCCAGGTTCAGTTTCAACCTCAGGAAGGAAAGGAAACCCTGGCCGAAGTTTCTTTGCGCGAGGGGAAAAGCATCGAATTGAAAATGGAAAAACGTTCGAAGTTTTACGGTAAGGCCGAGTTCGGAACCTTCCAGGTTGAGATCAAGGACCTCCAGTCTGTTCGCTTTCATCCGTAAGCCGATTATATACTCCCGCCAAGACGGCTTGAAGGTGAGAGAAGAAGAAAGAATAACTCACACAGAGCTCGCAGAGAAAGAAGTGTATAAAATTATTAAAATATTAAATGAACCTCTTGCAAAAGTATTTTTTTATGGTTCGACAAGCTCACCACGAACGGAAAAACTAAATAATTTCAGCCTAAGCCCGTTCACCCTGAGCTGTGAGCCTGTCGAACAGTCGAAGGGTAAATTACGGACTTTTGCAAGAAGCTCAAATTTTTCTCTGTGTTCTCTGCGGGCTCTGCGAGATATATATTTTAGGTTGCGGCTTTGCCGCGCCGCGAACTCTGCAAGCTAATTTAATTAAGGAGGGAAGAAGTGGCCGGGAAGAAGGTATCTCGGAAGAAACTGCTGAAAGAGCCGGATGAGTTTATTTCTACCACCGGAAAATTCATTCAGCTCTTGGGCGAACACCGGCGCCAATTCATTTTAGCCGGGGTGGCGGCCCTCGCTGTCTTAGCCGCAGCGGCGGGAGGTCTTGCTTATTTGCACTGGCAGGAGGGCAAAGCCCGGGAAGCCCAGAATCAGGCTCTCAAGCTCTACCAGGAAGCACTCAGCAAGAGCGGGGATCCCGCAGGAGAAAAGGAAATTTTCCGGAAAGCCCAGGAGAAATGGCGTGAAGCCCTGGCCGTCTACAACCGGGGCAATACGGGGCTGGTTTCCCACCTCTATATGGGCCATTGCCGTTACGCCCTGAAAGAATACGATCAGGCCATCGAAGATTATTCCCAGTGCCTGAACGGCCCGTTCCGGCCCATGGCCCTGGATGGCCTCGGTTATTGTTATGAAGCCAAAGGGGACTTGGTTAGGGCTCTGGAGTATTATCAAAAGAACACCGAGGAGAACCACAACCCGTTCCAGGGAGATGGGTTGCTGGGCATGGCCCGGTGTTATGAAGCGTTGAATCAAAAGCCCAAGGCCCTGGAAGTTTATCAAAAGGCTCTCGCCAAAAATCCAGAATCCAATATGGCGCAGTTCATGCAACGCAAAATCGGCGAACTTAAGGGGTAGAAGAATGATCGGAGAACGCCTTTTATTATCTGGCAATGAAGCCATTGCGCGGGGCGCATTTGAAGCCGGTGTAAAAGTGGCCGCAGCCTATCCCGGCACCCCCAGCACAGAGATCCTTGAAAGTTTGAGCACGTATCAAGGCCCTCACGCCGAATGGGCGCCAAACGAGAAGGTTGCCCTGGAAACAGGGATGGGGGCGTCTTTCGGAGGGGCCCGGGCCCTGGTCGTTATGAAACACGTCGGCGTCAACGTGGCCGCCGATCCCCTTTTCACCCTTTCCTACACTGGGCTGCGGGGCGGGCTGGTTTTGGTCACGGCCGACGATCCGGAGATGCACAGTTCCCAGAACGAACAGGATAACCGCAATTATGCCAAGTTTGCCAAGGTTCCGATGCTGGAGCCCAGCAACAGCCAGGAGGCCAAGGAGTTTACGGGAATGGCCTTCGAATTAAGCGAGAAGTTTGATACCCCGGTTATGTTGCGCACCACCACCCGGGTCTCCCATTCCAAGTCCATCGTCTCTTTAAAAGACCCGGTTGAACCACCTATCCGTCCCGCCCTGGCCAAGGACCCGGTAAAATTTGTCATGCTCCCGGCCAACGCCCGCAAGCGCCACCCGATCGTTGAAAAACGGATGGAAGAAATGGCCCTTTTTGCCGAAACTTTCCCGGAGAACCGAATCGAGTGGGGGGATCGAAAAGTCGGCATCATCACCAGCGGGATTGCTTATGAATACGCCAAAGAAATCCTGCCCGGAGCTTCCTTTTTAAAATTGGGGATGGTCCATCCTTTGCCGAAGAGGATGATGAAAACTTTTGCTTCCCAAGTGGAAAAGCTTTTCGTGGTCGAGGAACTGGATCCTTTTATTGAAGAACAGGTGCGGGCCATGGGGATTGAAGTCACCGGGAAGGAAGTCTTTCCCCTCTGCGGGGAGTTAAGCCCGGCCCTAATTGAGAAAGGATTGAAGGGTATTTCTCTTCCGCCCGCCGAGGCGGCTCCCATGAATTTGCCGTCCCGGCCACCCATCATGTGTCCCGGCTGCCCCCATCGAGGGATCTTTTCCATCCTGAATAAACTGAAATTGTTCGTTACCGGTGATATCGGATGCTATACGCTGGGGTTCCTACCTCCTTTGAGCGCCATTGATACCTGCGTCTGTATGGGGGCCTCCATTGGACACGCGATGGGATTGGATAAAGCCCTGGGGGAAGAAGGACTGGGAAAAGTAGTAGCGGTGATCGGGGATTCCACTTTCCTCCATTCCGGAATTACCGGGCTTTTAAACGTCGTTTACAATAAGGGCGCAGTGACCCTGATCATCCTGGACAACCGCACCACGGCCATGACGGGAAGACAGGACCATCCGGGTACGGGGTTCACCCTTCAGGGAGCAGAAACCTTTCAGGTAGACTTAGTCAAGCTGGCCAAGGCTCTCGGGGTGAAACGGGTAAAGGTGGTTGACCCCTATAAGCTGGCGGAAACGGAGAGGGTAATCAAACGGGAAGTTAAACGCCCGGAACCCTCGGTAATTATTTCGCGGGCTCCCTGTGTTCTTTCCCGCAGAGAAAAGCGTGTTCTGGGGAAATCCTTTTATATCAATCCCGAAGTTTGCCAGGGATGCCGCGCCTGCCTGCGTTTGGGTTGCCCGGCAATCGTGTGGGTAAACGAAGACGGAAGGGATGGACAGGGGAAGAAAAGAAAGGGGAGGGCCTCGATCGATCCATTCCTTTGCAACGGCTGCACGATTTGTGCGCAGGTCTGCAAATTTGGGGCAATAGGGGAAGCCAATGGACAATAAAGTCACCAATATTTTATTGGTCGGAGTGGGAGGGCAGGGGATTATTCTGGCTTCCGAGGTTATGGCCGATGTTTTTATGGAAGCGGGTTTTGACGTCAAAAAAAGCGAGGTCCACGGTATGGCCCAGAGAGGCGGCAGCGTTTCCACCCACGTGCGCTTCGGGCCGAAGGTTTTTTCTCCTTTGATCAAAGAAGGAGAAGTGGATATTTTTATCGCCTTCGAAGAACTGGAGGCGCTTCGCTATATTCATTTTTTGGGTCCCAAACCCGCCATCATTTTGAATGAACAGCGTTTGAATCCCCCTTCCGTTTCTTTGGGAAAAGAGAATTACCCGGAGAAGGCCGATGAAATTCTTTCCCGGCGGGCCGGACAATTCAAAAAAATTCCCGCAAGGGATCTGGCCTTAAAAGCAGGGGATGCCCGGGCGGTAAACGTCGTTCTGCTGGGTGCCCTTTATTCTTTTTTCTCCATCCAGGAAAAGATTTGGACCGACAATATCCTTCGCCGTTTTCCGCCCCGAGCTCAGAAGATAAACCTCGAGGCTTTCCGCTTGGGCGAGAAGGCTTGAATGTTCCCGGGGAGAGGGGATAAAAGATCACCCGGCGCCAAGGTTTTCCTCATCCTTGTTTTTTTTCTCCTTGCCCGGGGACTCTCTCTCGCCGAAGAAGGAACCCGGATCATTGATGAGAAGATCCAGATGGACCTGGGGGATTATTTTTTCAAGGAAGGAGATTACTACCGGGCGATTACCGAGTACAAACGCTTCCAGTTTTTTTTCCCGCAAAGCCTCAGGGTCGAGGAGGCGATGTGGAAGATCGCTCAATCGTATTATAACGGCAAGAAATGGGATGAGGCCCTCTCGGCCAGCGACGCCTTGAGGCAAAAATTTCCTTCCTCTTCCTGGCTGGCGGAGGCATTGATTTTAAGCGGGTTAAGTTTGAAGGAAAAGAAGGATTTTTCTCGGGCCCGGGATTCCTTCCGCAAGGTCAGGGAGGTTGCTTTGCGAGAGGCCCTTGCTGCTGAAGCCCAGTGGCAGATCGCCCTCACCTATTTGCAAGAGGAAAAATGGAAAGAAGCCGCGGTTGAATTTCGCCAGATAGATAGAAATAGCAAAATATACCCCAAAGGGGAGCATTGGGCTAATTCCTTAGACCGGATTGATGAAATTCCCCAAAAGTCACCGGCAACGGCCGGGGTTCTGGCCGCCCTTCTTCCCGGAGCGGGACATCTTTACTGCGGGCGTTATCGGGATGCAACGGTTGCCTTTCTTCTCAATGGAGCCTTTATTTGGGGAATGGTTGAAGCCTTCGAACATAAGAATTACGTTGTGGGTGGGATATTGACCTTTTTTGAATTAGGGTGGTATAGTGGCAACATTTACAGCGCAGTAGCCAGCGCCCACAAGGTTAATCGAAAAAAGAAACAAGAATATCTGGAATACATAGAGAAGGGGAGCCATCTTTCCCTGGGAATTTCCCTCCAAGGGAAAAGTCCAGTGTTAACCTTGGATTATGTTTTTTAAACCATTCGCATTCATAGTGGAGAGCAGCCTTCTTTTCTTTTTTTTGGCCGTTGCCGCGGGTTTTGCGGGAGAGGGCCGATGGGAAGAGCCTTGGTCCGGCAGTTCTTCCCCCCGGGTTGGAGAAGAAGGGAGCCCGGAATTCAAAGGGGGCCCCGGCCAAAAGGTAGCGGAAAGGGCGATCGGTTTTTATAAAAAATACATCAGTCCGGTCGACGGGGATCGATGCCCGTGCTATCCGACTTGTGCGCAATACAGCCTGGAGGCGATCCGCAAGCACGGAGCCCTGGTGGGGGGGGTGATGACTTTTGACCGCCTGATCCATGAATCGGACGAAATCAGGAACGCTCCCCTGGTCAAGGTTTATGACTCCTACCGCTACCTTGATTCGGTGGAGAACAATGATTTTTGGTGGGATAGAAACAGCAATCGGCAAAAAGCAGCAGTCAGCGTTCAGCAATCAGCGATCAGCAAGATTTTTGGTGGTTTTTAGCTGGAAGCTGACGGCTGATAGCTGAAAGCTAAAAGTCGCGAAAAGCAGCAGTCAGCGATCAGGAAGATTTTTTTGGTTTTAGCTGAAAGCTAAAAGTCCGTAATTTACCCTTCGACAGGCTCAGGGTGAACGGGCTTATGTTGAAATTATTTAGTTTTTCCGTTCGTGGTGAGCTTGTCGAACCACAAAAAAATACTTTTGCAAGAGGCTCAGCTGAAAGCTAAAAGTCCGGAGGACTTTTATATGATCTGGGATGAAGAATTCGAGACGCTTCCGCGAGAAGCTTTGGAAGCCCTGCAACTCAAACGCTTAGCCGCCACGCTGGAGAGAGTCTGCGCTACGGTTCCCTTCTACAAGAAGAAATTCGGTGATGCCGGTTTAAAACCTGCGGATGTGAAATCCTTGAAGGATCTGAATCGTTTGCCTTTCACAACCAAGCTTGACCTGCGGGACAACTATCCCTTTGGCCTTTTTGCCGTGCCGCTGGAACAGGTGGTGCGGATCCATGCTTCTTCCGGGACCACCGGTAAACAGACCGTGGTGGGGTACACCCGGCGGGACATTAACACCTGGGCTGAATTGATGGCCCGTTCCCTTATGGCCTCGGGCGCGCAGAAAAGCGACATTATTCACAACGCCTACGGATACGGGCTTTTTACCGGCGGCCTGGGCGTTCATTACGGAGCGGAGAAATTAGGGGCTTCGGTTATCCCCATATCCGGCGGCAACAGCAAACGGCAGATCATTATCATGCAGGATTTCGGATCGACCGTCTTAACCTGCACCCCTTCGTATGCCCTTTTCTTAGCGGAAACGGCGGAAGAAATGGGGGTGGACATCAAAAAACTTAAATTGCGGGTGGGTATTTTCGGGGCCGAACCGTGGTCCGAAAAGATGCGCGATGAAATTGAACGTAAGCTTGGAATCCAGGCCATCGACATCTATGGGCTCAGCGAAGTCATCGGGCCCGGAGTGTCCATCGAGTGCCTCGAGGCCAAGAAAGGATTGCATATCTTCGAAGACCATTTCATCCCGGAAATCATCAATCCGCAGACCGGTGAAACGCTTCCTTACGGGCAAAAAGGGGAGCTGGTCTTTACCACCATAACCAAAGAGGCCTTTCCCTTGATCCGCTACCGTACCCGGGACATTTCGGTGCTTTATCCCGAGCCTTGCCGGTGCGGGCGGACGCATGTGCGCATGGAACGGGTCAGTGGACGCAGCGATGACATGCTCATCATCCGCGGGGTCAACGTCTTTCCCTCCCAGATCGAGAGCGTCCTGATGAACGTCGAGGGGGTGGAACCGCATTACCTGCTGATTGTAGACCGTCAGGGCAATCTGGATACCCTGGAGGTGCGGGTAGAGGTCAACGATAAAGTCTTTTCGGATGAAGTCAAAAACCTTCAGACTATAGGCAGGAAAATTGAGAAGGAGATCAAAGATCTTTTAGGGGTGAATGCCGACGTAAAACTTGTGGAGCCCAAGAGCATCCAGCGCAGCGAAGGGAAGGC
>CAZIDC010000097.1:0-5401 GCA_964537885.1 uncultured Syntrophaceae bacterium
AACGAGCCCAGTCGGAACCTCGGCACGCAGCCCTCACCTCAATGATCCCCGTCGAGACCGTGACGCCCCCTTTCAGTGGTTAGTGTCAGTGTCAGTGAACCTTGAAAAAATGCATAGCGCAAAGAGCATAGCGAACAACCTTGAAGTGCCTCCAAAAGCCAAATTTACGTTTTCGCTGGATTTGGCGTTGGAATTCGGGAATGCTTCAGCGCTTCTCTTTCATCGCTTTTTCCATTTCCCTATCGGCGGAACGTCTTTTCAGATCCTCACGCTTGTCGTAAAGGGTTTTGCCTTTCGCCAATCCAATTTCTATTTTTATTTTACCATTCTTCAAGTAAATTTTCAAGGGAACAAGAGTGTACCCCCGCTCATGGGTCTTTCCATTAAGCCGGTGGATTTCCCGTTTGTGCAAAAGCAGTTTGCGCACACGCTCCGGATCATGGTTGAATTGATGGCCGTAGGGGTAAGGGCTGATATGGGTATTATGCAAGAAAGCCTCTTCCTCTTCGATGAGCACGTAGCTGTCCTTCAAATTTCCCTTGCCGATGCGCAGGGATTTGACCTCCGTTCCCTGGAGGGCGATGCCGGCCTCGTAAGTATCCTCGATATAATAATCATGACGGGCCTTTTTGTTCAGGCAAAGAATCTTTTCACTCATAATTTCTTTATATCATTTTCAGAAAGGTTGAGCAAGATTAACCAAGAACCCTTGTTCAACATCTATTTTACAGATTGGGCATTTCTTCGTTTTGCTTCACCGATTCAGGCGGGAAGGGCGCCTAAAGCGGGTGAAACCGGGAAAAAACTTGACAAGAAGGTTACCTTGAAAGTAAACTGAACTCAATGCTAATCCTTTGGGATTCAATGGTTTAGCTAAAGAGCGGGGTAGGACCCGCTCAAATCTTTTTACCCTTGGAAAACCGTGATGACCAGAACCTACATGATCAAAAATAAACTCGGCCTCCACGCCCGTCCCTCGGCTTCTTTTGTCCAGACGGCCATTCGATACCGTTCCGAAATCCAGGTTGAAAAAGACGGGCAAGTGGCGGATGGCAAGAGCATCATGGATCTGATGATGCTGGCCGCAGCCCAGGGAACTTACATAACCGTGAAAGCCAAAGGGGAGGATGCCGGGGCCGCCCTGGACGCTCTGGAGATGCTGATCGAAGGACAGTTCGGAGAAGAGTAATTTGAAACGTGAGTTGAAAAAGACCCAGTTCATTAAAGGGATCGGGGTGACTCCCGGGATCGTCATCGCGAAAGCCTACTTAGTGGACCGGGGCAAAATCGAAGCCCCGGCGAGGGTGCTGCCGGAGTTTCAGGTTCACCAGGAGGTGGCCCGCTTCCAGGATGCAGTCGAAGAATCCAGGAAGCAACTGCGCATGGCCAAAGAGAAACTCCTCAGGGAAGATGCGGCCGGACCCGCTTATATCCTGGACACCCACCTTTTACTTTTGGAGGACAAAAAGCTCATCGAAAGCACGGTGGAAACCATAAAACAGAGCTGGATCAACTCGGAGTGGGCGTTGAAGATCAACCTGGACCGGGTCCGCAAAGTGTTCAACAGCATCGATGATGAATATTTAAAGAGCCGGAAGACCGACGTTGATTACATCGGGGAGCGGATCCTGCGCAACTTGATGGGCCAGGAGACCGAGAGCTTTTCACAGATTAAAGAAGAGGTCATTATCGTAGCCCACGACCTCTCCCCGGCGGATACGGCCCAGATGGTCAAAGATAAGATTACGGCTTTTGTCACCGACATGGGGGGGAAAACCTCGCACACGGCGATCATGGCCCGCTCCCTCGAGATCCCGGCTGTGGTCGGCTCGGAGAACGCCACGCACTTCATCAACACGGGCGATACCTTGATCGTGGATGGGATCACCGGCGTTGTCGTAGTCAATCCCAGCCCGGAGATCATCCAGGAGTATCAGGTTCGGCAGCAGCTCCGCCAGAAAATGGAGTATGAGCTTTTCCAGTACCGCGACCTTCCGGCAGAGACCCTGGACGGCTACCGGGTGAGGGTGCTGGCCAACATCGAACTCGTGGAAGAAATCCCATCGGTTCTGCAGCATGGCGCGGAAGGAATCGGTCTTTACCGGACAGAATATCTCTACTTGAATCGCAAAGACCTGCCTTCTGAGGAAGATCATTTTCTGGCTTATAAGAAAGTCGTCGAGGGGATTTATCCCCATCCGGCGGTCATCCGGACTCTCGACATCGGCGGGGACAAATTCCTTTCCCATATGGACCTGGCCGAAGAGATGAACCCGGCGATGGGCCTCCGGGCCATTCGCTTCAGCCTCAAAGAAGTAGATATCTTCAAAGTTCAGCTCCGGGCCATTCTGCGGGCCAGTGCCTACGGAAGTGTAAAAATCCTCTTTCCCATGATTTCGGGCGCCACCGAGATCCGGGAGGTGAAGAAGATATTGAATGAAGTCCGTTCGGGACTTTCCGCCGAAGGGATTCCTTTTGACCCCAAGATGGAGATCGGGATCATGATCGAAGTCCCTTCAGCCGTGACCATTGCGGATATTCTCGCCAAAGAAGTGGATTATTTCAGCATCGGGACCAACGATCTGATCCAGTATTCATTGGCCATCGACCGCGTGAATGAATCGGTCACCCATCTTTATGAACCGTTGCACCCGGCCATTCTGAGGCTGGTCAAAGAAGTGGTAAAGGCCGCTCATGGAGCCGGGATCCGGGTAGCCATGTGCGGAGAGATGGCCGGGGAACCCCTCTATGTACCCATTCTCATTGGGTTGGAGCTGGATGACCTATCCATGAACGTCCTTTCGATCTTCCGGGTGAAGAAATTTTTGCGAGCGTACACCTTGCGGGAATGCAAAGGTCTGGTCGAGGCCTCTCTTCGCCTTTCAACACCGGAAGAGATCGAAGACCTGGTTCAGGCCAGCCTGAAGAAGAAATTTCCGGAAGAGTTCAGGGAAAATTTTAATTCCTGATTACCGATCCATGCCTAAAAGGAGGAAGGGAAAAAGCTATGGGGATGACGGATTTTTTATTCACTTCTGAGTCGGTCACCGAAGGCCATCCGGATAAAGTCGCCGATCAAATTTCAGATGCCATCTTGGATGCAATCCTGGGGGAGGATCCGAAAGGAAGAGTGGCCTGCGAAACCCTGGTGACCACAGGGCTGGCCATGATCGCCGGGGAGATTACCACTTCCTGCTACGTCCACATACCCGAGATCGTCCGGGAGACCATCAAAGAGATTGGGTACAATGATTCATCTATGGGATTTGACTGGGAGACCTGCGCCGTGATTACCTCCATCGACCGGCAGTCTTCGGATATTGCCCTGGGTGTAAATGAAGGACCCGATCACGAGCAAGGGGCGGGGGATCAGGGGCTGATGTTCGGCTATGCCTGCAATGAAACCCCGGAGATGATGCCCATGCCCATCCTTTACGCTCACCGGTTGACCGCGCGGCTGGCCGAAGTGCGCCAAAAGGGTATTCTGAACTTTTTGCGTCCGGATGGAAAATCTCAGGTTACCATCCAGTACATCAACGGGCAGGCCATCCGGGTGGATGCAGTGGTCCTTGCCGCTCAGCATACCCCGGAAGTAAAATACCCCACCCTGCGGGAGGGGTTGATCGAAGAAGTTATCAAAAAGGTCATACCCGCCCAGTACCTGGACAAAAACACGAAATACTACATCAACACCACCGGGCGGTTTGTCATCGGCGGGCCGCAGTGCGACTGCGGAATGACCGGCCGCAAGATCATTGTCGATACCTACGGCGGGGTCGGCAGCCATGGCGGGGGAGCTTTTTCGGGCAAAGACCCTTCCAAAGTGGACCGCAGCGGCTCTTACATGGCCCGGTATATTGCCAAGAACATCGTTGCGGCTGGCTTGGCGGAGAAGGTGGAAATGCAAATTGCCTATGCCATCGGGATAGCCCAGCCCGTCTCGATCAATGTTGATACCGGTGGAACTTGGAAGATCCCCCCGGATGACATCGCCAAGCTTGTCCGGGAGTATTTTGACTTGAGGCCATCTCCCATCATCCGCTATCTGAACCTGCTTCGTCCCATCTACAAAAAAACCGCATGCTGCGGTCACTTCGGGCGGAACGACCCGGATTTCACCTGGGAGCGGACGGACATGGCCGAGACGTTGCGCAAGGCCGCCGGGCTGTAAGAAATGGGCGATAGGCAATAGGCGATAGGCAATAGGCAATAGACTAAACAGTTAAAGGACCTTATGGACTACGACGTAAAAAATATCAGTTTGGCGGAAAAAGGCGGGCTGCGCGTCGAATGGGCTGTTAAATCCATGCCTGTCCTGCAGCATATCCAGCAGCAATTCGGGAAAGAGAAACCCTTAAAGGGCATTCGTCTTGCTGCTTGCCTGCATGTGACCACTGAAACCGCAGCCTTGATGCAGACTTTGAAAACCGGCGGTGCCGAGTTGCGGTTGTGTGCTTCCAATCCACTGAGCACTCAGGATGATGTGGCCGCTTTTCTGGTTAAGGATTTGAATATTCCCGTCTTTGCCATCAAAGGAGAAGACAACCAGATCTATTACCGGCATATCCACGCGGCCCTTGACCTTAAGCCGATGATCACCATGGACGACGGCGCCGACCTCGTATCCACTTTGCATACGGAACGTAAAGATCTCCTGCCGGGAATGATCGGGGGCACGGAGGAGACCACGACCGGAGTGATCCGTCTTCGTTCCATGGCCGAGAAAGGCGTGCTCCGGTACCCGATTATTGCTGTGAATGATGCCCAGACCAAACATTTTTTCGATAACCGCTATGGGACCGGCCAGTCGACCATCGACGGCATCATCCGGGCGACGAACCGCCTGCTGGCCGGAAGTGTTTTTATCGTCTGCGGCTACGGATGGTGCGGCAGGGGCGTTGCCAAGCGCGCTCAGGGGATGGGGGCGAACGTGATCATCACCGAGATGGACCCCTTGAAAGCATTAGAGGCGGTGATGGATGGGTATCGCGTGATGCCCATGTCCGAAGCGGCCCCCCTCGGGGATATTTTCTGTACACTCACCGGGGACATCCAGGTCATCCGGGAAGAACATTTCCAGCAGATGAAGGATGGGGCTATCGTGGCCAATTCCGGCCACTTCAACGTGGAAATTGACTTAGAGGCGCTGGAACGCTTGTCATCGGGGAAGCGAACCATACGGGATTTTGTCGAAGAGTTCAGCCTGAAAAACGGGAAAAAAGTCTATGTTCTTGGGGAAGGGAGGCTGATTAACCTTTCAGCGGCTGAAGGTCATCCCTCCAGCGTCATGGACATGAGCTTTGCCAACCAGTCACTGGCAGCGGAATTTTTGGTAAAAGCAGGGGGAACGCTGGAGAAAAAAGTCTATGGCGTCCCTCAGGATATTGACCGCGAGATAGCC
>CAZIDC010000097.1:5501-8705 GCA_964537885.1 uncultured Syntrophaceae bacterium
CTCAAAGCGAGCGGGATACCCAGAAAAGCCATGATGACGCCGATGAAAGGAAATGAAAAAACAGCGTGCATGGCGCAGCGGTATTTTGCCGAACTGTACCCGTCCCTTTCGATCTTGCGTACATAATCCCTTAAATCCCGGTAATTCATCTCATCGGGATTCTTCTCAATGATCCTAAAATCACCGGGAGTCTCCGGGAGGGCAAGAAGGAGTTCGGGATAATTCCTGCGTACCGGTCCTTCCGGGGTAAAACGGGTCACCGAAGCACTGGAGAAGGCCCAGCGCCCATCTTTCCACTGGGCGCTCTGGGCATCCACCCGCTCCGTGAGCTGGAAGTTCGGGTCAAAACGGTACAGGGTAATTCCTTCCAGTACATTTTTTTCCGGGTGGTAAACCTGAATGTTGTATATGGCCTGGTGGGTATGGATCCAGAGCTGGCTTTGTTTAAAAGAGGCGACGGCCTTTTTTTTGCTGATAATCCATTCCCGGATCGACCTGGCGTTTTGGTTGGCCTGCGGGATTAAAAACTCATTCATCCCCAGCATGGCAAGATAGATGATCATGACCGCTGCAAGGATGGGAAGGGTGATCCGCCGCAGGCTGATTCCCCCCGATTTCATGGCCAAAATCTCGTTGTGCCTAACCATCAAACCGAGGGTAACAATAGAAGAGAGCAGGATGGATACGGGGGCGACCTGAAAGAGAATGGAAGGGGTTTTATTTAAAAAATAAGTGCCCATCATCGGCAGAGTAGCTTTGTTATAGAGAAAGGCGTTGAGGCGTTCAAAAAATTCGACGATCAGGTAAATCGTGCTAAAAGCCCCGAGGCCCAAGAAAAAATTTTTGAAAAATTCTCTGGTTAGATACCGGATGAGGGTGGTTACGCTTGGCATGGCTCTTTTGGGATCATAACTTTATTATCGGGGAGAATTGCCCAACCCCTGGCGCAGTCTCTCCACGCCTTTGTTCACCAAGACCATCAGGAAGACAGGAGATTCCTTGGCGGCCTTGATAAAAAGATAGACGCCCAGGAAAAGGAAAAAAGCGTTGGTCGCCCACATTCCTACTTCCAGGAGGACGACTCCCCGCTCGGCCAGAGAGGCCCCGGTATAGCTTGATAGATAGTAAACCAAAAGGACGCCGATGGCCCAGGCGAATCCCATGGATCTACCGGCCCGGGCCGCACGGGATTGAAGGCCCAGGGGGATTCCAATGAGTCCGAAAACCAGACAGGCAAAAGGGATCGAAAATTTTTCATGGACCTTGATCCACTGGACGTTGGCCTTCTCTTTTTTCGACTGGAGCGCCTGAATGGACCTGCTCAGTTCCTTGAGGGACATATCGGCGGGGTGTTTATTCTCAGTCTGTTTTTCTTTCCAGGCGGTTTTAAAATCCAGGCGGAGGTCATAGGTGTTAAAGTCGATCTTCTGGTAAGCATCCGAGCGGTCGCCCAACTTGTGAATGGCTCCATTCATAAGCCTCAGGGTAACGGCGAGCTGCTGGGGGTCCGAGAGGACCGTTCCCTCACGGGCGATGATCGTATGAACCTCCGGCGAACGGCGCGAGTCGGAAATAAAGACATTCTCCCACCGAAAAGTCTTGGGCTTCACCTTCTCAACATAAAGAACAAGGCCTTCGAAGTCGTCGTTAAAGACCCGCTCCCTAATCCCCATATGAGCCTTGCTGCTGGCCATCTGGTAGAGCAGGGAGCGGGAAGAATAGTTGGCCCGGGGGAGGGTGTAAAGGGAAAGAACGGTTGTGATCAGGGCGGCGAAGACGGCCAGAGCGAAAACCGGCGGGGTCATCTGGTAGAGGCTTAGACCAGAGGCCTTGAGGGCCGTGATCTCGTTGTCGCTGGAAAGACGGTTGAAAGATAACAGAACTGCTAATAAGGTGGCCATGGGGATGGTTAAAACCAGAAACGAGGGGAGAAGGTAATAAAGGAGCTTGAGGATATAATTCAAAGGTATCCCCTTATTGACGAACAACTCGGTAAGCTGTAAAATTCTTCCGATGAGCAGAACGAAGGTAAACCCAGCCAGACCGAGCAGAAAAGAGGGAAAAAGTTCTTTTATAAAGTAGCGGAAAAGAGTTACCTTCATAGGATGATCTTAACGTAAGCGCCAAGGTTTTGCAAATCACAAGTGGGAAGGATTCCCGATGTCGATCCGCACGATGCTGGAAGAAAGAGAAAAAAGCTTTTTATCGGCCTACGCCCAGCTTAGCTCCCAGACCCGCGGGAGAGTCAATGCCGAGGAGGAATGTAATATTCGGCCTCCTTTCCAGCATGATCGGGACCGGATCATTCACTCCAAGTCTTTCCGGCGCCTCAAGCATAAAACCCAGGTTTTTTTGACACCCACCGGCGATCATTATCGCACTCGCCTTACCCACACCCTCGAGGTTTCGCAGATTGCCCGGACCATGGCCAAGGCCCTTTGCCTGAATGAAGACCTTACAGAAGCAATTGCCCTGGGGCACGACCTCGGGCATACGCCCTTCGGGCATGCCGGGGAGGCGGTCCTGAACGAGATTTGCCCCGGAGGATTTCATCATTCGGCCCAGAGCCTGCGGGTGGTAGACCTCTTGGAGAAAGAGGGAAAAGGGTTAAACCTTACCTTCGAGGTCCGGGATGGGATCTTCAAACACTCCAAGGGGAAAGGGGATGTGATCGCGGACGAACCGGCAGATAGGCCCTGTACCTACGAAGGAAGTTTAGTGCGCATTGCCGATATCATTGCCTACATCAACCATGATATTGACGATGCCCTGCGCGCCGGGTTAATCTCGCCGGAGGATATCCCCCGGGATTGCCGGGAACGTCTGGGAGATACTCATGGCCAGCGGATCGACGCCATGGTACGGGATATACTGGAACAGGCCCAGGGGTCGGAGCCCTTGAAGATCGGTCTGAGCGAAGGGGGCTTGGAGGCAACGGTGAAGCTCCGGAAATTTCTCTACGAGCGGGTTTACGATCTTCCCCAGGTCCATGGGGATTTCATCAAGGCGGCCAAGATCATCCGGGAACTCTACGCCTACTTTTTGGAGAAACCGGAAGAGTTCCGGAAGGAAGCTGGGGAAACTTTCACCCATGAGCCACTGGAGCGAGCGATTTTGGATTTTATCGCCGGCATGACCGATCGCTATGCGTTCAAACTCTACGAAAAGATTTTCCTTCCCCAGCCGTGGATGATCATTTAAAAT
>CAZIDC010000098.1:0-8643 GCA_964537885.1 uncultured Syntrophaceae bacterium
CCGGAGAAAATGATGAATCGAACCCACCAGAACATCCTATCCCCCCTTTTTTTCTTTGGCCGTCGTTTCCGCCAGGGATCTTACATAGGGTCCATCTTTCCGCCAGACATGACAGCTATCGATCACCCGGGAGATGGCCGGGTTATCCAGAGACCGCGCCCCCGGCCTTCTCCCGTAAGCTGCAAAGTAACCCTGAACGGCGACGGGCCCGAGGGTCAGAAAAAGATTGGTCAGATGGGAACATCCTTTGACATCCCCGATCCGGTTTTTCACTTTCTGCGTAAATCCCGTAATGATCTTTAGCCCGACCAACTGTTGGATTGCCGGTAATGCTTCCGGGCACATGACGCGGGGGATACGAGGCATCTCCGCCTCCACGGCCGTGATCCTTAAATCAGGACCCTGGACCCAGATGCGGGCGATCAAATGGTGGACCAGGACCGACTCGCTTCCGGCTTCTCCAGGAAGGGGAGTTGGGTTCCGGGTGTCAACCAGTTTCCCCTCGACAAGTACCCGGTGATCCCCCAGGTCATAGGTATTTATTTCCACCTTCCGGGTATGGACTGGTTTCCCGCTCGTCGTTTTTTGTTTTTCCAAGTTTTCTCCTTTTGTCTAATATAACGAATTTGCTCAGCTCAACCAAGTGAAAAATTTCGGGTCTTCTCTCTATTCATTAGGGGAATAAGTTTCCGCCTGCCTAAGGGAGCAGGCAGATTCCTTAAAAGAAGGCCTTCTTAAACGGCCCCTCGCAGGGTTGGCCGAGGCGGTACCAGATTTGGGGCGGTTTCCCTCTTTGCAGCAGAAAAACAATAGCCGAGACGGTTATGCCGCTGGATCGGGCCGGCGGGGACCGGTGCCGGCAGATGGAAAGATCACCCGGGCCATTCAAGTGATCCTGGGCAAAGGAGAGAAATTGGGATAGGGTGCAAGCCTGGATATGTTTCGGCAGGGAGAGGCTGAAAGCCCAGGTCCAGAGAATAACAGGAAGGGCGCCCCGTAGAAGGATGCGCGTCCGGTTCATCAAATATCTCCATCGATGCAAATCCGGTCCCACGGACCAAGGCTTTTAAGTTCATCGATCAACCCGCGGATCACCTTGAATCCTTTTCCCCAGAAATCGGCTTGATTCACATCGACTCCCACCTGCGCCAAAAGGGCATCGGGCCTTTCCGAACCTCCGCTCTCCAAGAGCCGGATCAGGCGGGGCAGGAAGGCTGCCCCTTCTTCCTGATATCTGGCGAATAGAGCCAGGACTACCAGCTCTCCGAAAACATAGCTGTAGCAGTAAAACCGGGAGTGGATAAAATGGGAGATGTACGACCACCCCCAGCGGTATTCGGGAATCATCTCCACGCTGTCCCCGTAGAGGCGGGAATTGGCCTGCCACCAGACATCGCCGATCTCTTCGCTGCTCAATAGGTGGTCGCGCCGCAGGTCATGGATTTGCTGCTCGAAGCGCGTCAGGACATTCTGGCGAAACACGGTGGCAATGATGTCCTCGATTTCTGTGCAGAGGAGGGCCTGCCGGGCCGCCACTTCGTGCTGTTCTTGAAGGAGCTCCCGGACCATCACCATTTCCCCAAAGACCGATGCCGTCTCAGCAAGAGGAAGCGAGGGGTCGAAGTTAAGCAGGGTCTGCTTGCGGGCCAAGTAAAAATGGACGGCGTGACCCATCTCATGGGCCAGGGTGAGGGCATCCCTGAGGTTGCCGGTAAAATTCAGAAGAAGGTAAGGATGCAGGGATGGGGTCAGGCCAGAGCAGAAAGCTCCCCCGTATTTTCCCTTGCGCACCCCGGCGTCGATCCAGCGCCTCTCGAAGGATTCGTTGGCAATTTTCCCGAAGAGGGGATGAAATTGCTGGAAAGATTTAAGGAGCAGGGCTTTGGCTTCTTCGAAACCAATCTTCTTTTCACTTCCCGGCAGGGGGGCGTAAATATCGCTGTTTTTCATCCGGGGGATGCCGAGGAGGCAGGCTTTAGTCTGGAAATATTCCTGAGCCAGGGAATAATGGTTCTCCGTGACTTCCATCATCAGGTCTACGGTTTCCGGGCGGAGTTCATTTTCCAGGTGGGTGCGGTGCATGGGTCCCGGGTAGCCACGGATTTCATCCTCCACCCGGGCATCCAACATCAGTCCGTTGAATACGGAAGTCAGAACCAGTCCATTTTGCTTATGGTGCCGGAGAAAAACACCGAAGGCCCTTTCGCGGAGATCGCGGTCCGGAGAATAGAGCAGAGCCAGCATTTCGCTCCCGGTCAGCTCTTTTTCCACTCCTTCCAACGTCAATCGAAACGTGAAGGAGCCGGTGTATTCATCGAAAAGGTTCGCCAACGCGGACCTTCCCGTTAGGTTCTTGCGGTTGATAATTTCTTCTTCTTTCTCCCCTCGGGTGAAATCCCGAAAGCGACAGAAAAACTGAAGAGCATGTTCATAAGCCTCAAGTGGCTCATACCTTGGCAGCGACTGCCGTTGTTCCTCCGACAGCCCGATGAGAGCCAGGCGGAAAAAAAGAAGGTGGTTTTCCAGCTCATTCCATTTTTCACTCGCCCGCTGTCTAAGCGCTTTGTACTGGTTCTCTTGCGTATCTTCTGAGAAAAGAAGGCTGGCGTAGAGAAAAGGCTTTAGGCCTTCTTCCAGGATGGATTCATATTCTTTCAAAGCCCATAGGAAATCCGGTCCTTCCAGGCTGGGAATAGCCTGCCCTTGGTAAAGCGCCTGAAATTCTTTCGCCCTCCTTAGAGACCTTTGCAGGTCCTGGTTGATGGAGGGATCCTCGGGGTTTTGATAGAGGTCCGAAAGGTCCCATGTGGTCCCTTCAGTCTTGTCCTTTTCCACGGTAGGCGTCATATCTCTTCGCTCGCTTTCAAACCCAAGCCTCGCTCACTCCGAATCTCTCCCACGAAGGGAGAGGAAGTTTTCAAGGGAAATTAATTATTCTAACATATTTGGAAAGTAAGAGGGTAGGGTTTCGGTTCGGTGCAGGAGTAAATGAAGGGGTTAGGAAGAGAATCGTTTAGAATCTCGGAAAAGGGAAAATTCCAGGGGGCTGGATTAAATTACACGGGTTTCGGTCCGCCCGAGTCTTTGGCTTCTTCCTTGGGTTTTTCGGGGGGTTTATCCGGGGTTCCGTCTTCGATTGATTTCACTCCGCCCTTGAAGTTTTTAATCGCTTTCCCGAGCCCTGACCCGATTTCCGGAAGACGTCTGGCCCCGAAAATCAAAAAAACAATGGCCAGGATAATGATCAGCTCCTGAGTGCCCAGTCCGAACAATTTCCTCACCTCCTCGATTATTTCCCTTTAGTATAGACCGTCCAGAAAAATTTATCAAGGGAAAATCTTTACTTGCCTTTTTCGGTTAAGCGGTTCTCCGGTTCAGATGGGGAGGGTGCCTTGGGCGAAAAAGGAATTTCGGGGAAGATGTCAATCTTCGTCGAAGAAATGGGAGACGATCTCCCTGTAATCCCAGGTTACAAACCCCTTGGTCATTCTGGCCACGCCTTTGAAATAGGAAGATTCGGCCTCCTGATATAACCGGTCGCATAAAGGAGAGATCCAGACGGCAAGATGGTCCTGGAAAAATTTTTCCTGCAGCTTCAGTAAGGTTTCCCGTAGTTTTTTATCTTCTGCTTGAGCTGCTTTCTGACAGAGAAAAAAGATAAACTCCAACTCGGCCCCGATATGATCATCGGGGAAAGGATTCCCCGGATTTACGGCCAGCCCTGCCTCCATATATCTTTTTTTGACGTCCACCGTCTCTTCCTGCATGAACAGACCCGTTTTAGAACGATAGATAGACTCATACAGGGGGATAGGAAGGGGTCCAATAAAAAGGCGGTTAAACTCTGTTACAAGGTCAGGGATGATAGAGGATATCTCGAGGGACGAAATCACCGAAGAAATAAGTTGAACTCCCCTATCAAGGTCTTCATCGTAACCAACTAAATTATTTAATATATTTTCTTCTTTTAAGGCAGCAAGAAATTTCTCCGAAGGTTCCTGCAGGAAAAAACACCGCAGGAGGTCATAGGCATTCTGCCTGGCTTTCATGAGCTGTTGAAAGTCGTCAGGTTCCATGGGAATTTTAATCGGGAAGGATTTTGAGTTCCACGCTCTGGGGAGATTCGCAACCTTTCAGCGAGGAAAGCATACCCCTGACCGTGCCGCGAAGGGAATTCTGCACGAAAGGAGATAGGGGAATAGCGTTGCCGTTTACCCAAAGCTCAACGGGGAAAGGTTTCTTGGCCTTGAGAAATTTATCCTCAACCAGGTCGGCAAGCCCCGGGGCGTCGTTTAGGTCAAAGCAGGGAACGCCCATGTCCAACGCTTGATTGGCGGCAATGGCCAGGAGATTATCCTCCTTCGTGCTGAGAAGATCCTGGTGCATCTCCTTGCGGAAAACTTCAATCTTAGGTTGGGTGTTTTTCTTAAACCCTTCCGAAAGAATGAGGTCTACGTCCCGAATGTATTTATCCCGCAGTTCAGCAAGGGTTGCGTCATGGTCCACATCCCGGATCAGGGCCAGCTTTGCCGGAGAAGAGATGACCACCGTATGCGCCCCGGCTTTTTTGTGCCGCCAGCTATCTTTTCCCTCCCGGTCCACGTCGAACCCATGGACATCATGTTTTACCGTGGCCACCCGATACCCCCGGCGGACGAGTTCCGGAACAAGTTTCTCGATCAGGGTTGTCTTGCCGCTGTCCGATTTGCCAACGATGGAAACAATAGGGATCATAATGGAGACGCTCAGACCGTTCTCTTCCTTGACAATGCCTCGGGATTCACCGGGTATTGCGGCGCCTTACCCTGGAGGAAATTAATAATCTCTTCTACCATTGTTATCCCTACCCGGTAAAGGCTTTCTTCCGTCGTTCCGCCGTAATGCGGGGTAGCCAGAAGGTTGGGATGGTTCAGAAGCGGGTCCTCAGGGTCCGGAGGCTCGAGCTCAAATGCGTCCAGGGCCGCTCCGGCGACCTGTCCGGAACAGAGGGCCTCATAGAGGGCTTTTTCACTTACAATTCCTCCCCGGGCGGCGTTGATCACGTAACCCCCTTTTTTCAGTAGACCAAGCTCCTTTTGGCCAACCATTCCCTTCGTCTCACCGGTCAAGGGGCAGTGAACCGTAAGGAAATCAACTTGGTCCAACAATTCTTCCAGACGCTCGACTTTTTGAACCCCAAAAGATTTCATAACCGATGCGGCGACATAAGGATCGTAACCCGTAACCTTCATGTCAAAGGCGGCAATACATTTTTTGGCCACGGCGGAGCCGATGCGGCCGGTGCCGATGATCCCCAGGGATTTTCCTTCCAGGTCGATGCCGGTCAGGTTGTAGCGCTTCAAGAGGGCGGAAAACTGGCCCAGATCCCCTTTCGGCAAGGAGTGCATCGCAATCTGGGCCTGGGGAATTTTCCGGGCTAAGGATAACATGAAACCCACGGTCAGTTCGGCGACCGATTCGCGGTTGGCTCCGGGCGTATTGGTTACGAGGATTCCCCGTTTGGTTGCTTCCTCCAGGTCCACCGAATCAAGTCCCACGCCGTGCCGGCCGATGATTTTCAGGCGGGGGGCATGGTCCATCTCTTTAGCTCCGATATGAATTTTTCGGGCAACCATTCCATCGGCGTCTTTCAGCGCCTTTAAAAGAGCTTCCTGGGTATGATCAACCGGCCGGATTACCTCCACGGATTTTTCCAGCAGTTCGACTGCCGCCGGATGAATGAACTCGCTCAAAAATACTTTCATCTTTCCTCCCGGTTTTTAAGTTGAGATTACGCTACCATCCTTGTCGAGATCTGTCAACCGGGAAGGGCAACTTGCCCACCTTCACTTTTCGCTATATTGGGGAATTTGCACGGATAAATGGATTCCGGGCGGGGAGCGGACCAGCCGGGGGAGACGCTGTCCTTGGCCAAGAGGCAGTCATTGTTCGATGGCCTGGAGCTTCACTTATGCCGTTTCAGCGCATAAGAGGCTTTTCCCCGCTCTCTTTTCACGGAGGAAAAGTGGGAGAGAAGAAGAAGGGGTTATCCCGCCGTTTGGCCGGCGGGCAGCGTCTCCCCCGGCTGGTCCGAGCAATCATTCCAAAATCATAGGCAAAAATAAAAAGTGAAGGTGGGCAAGGGAAGGGCAATCTCGCCTTTCCCGCCGGATATAAGGAAAGGGTGTCCAGGGAGGCAACGATACCTTTTGGCCCAGTTGGCAATAAAGGGTCGATCCCGGGGAGGGAATTAGGGTGGGTCAGGCGCGAAGGCAAGTTTCCAAAAGTTTTTGGGCTTTGATCTTTTCAAACCATTCATTGAACTGGGATTCGTCTTCGAGGATCTGATTGACAATTTCCTGCTGGTAATGTCCTTGCTTCATACGGACTTTAACCTTTATTTTGAGTTTCTCGCTCAAAGTGTGGTGGATGATGATCCCCACAGCGGCGCTGTATGGGCAGAGCGGGCCTCCCACCGTATAAGAGACTTGAATATCTTCTTCGGTGATTAAAATATCTTCTTCCCGGACGAACCCCATTTCTACGATGGACCGATCCCTTAGGTCTGGATCGAGAATATGGTCGAGAATTTTTAAAACTTCCTGCTTGTCCATAGGAATCTCCACGTAAAAACCGGATGCCCCCCGTTATCGGAAGATTTATCCTTCATGGGCATGCTCATCGGGCAATTCCTTGCCGCAGCCGGTGCAGTATTCCGCTTCCATGGGTTGCTCCAGGTCGCAGACCGGACAGTAGCATTTTTTAACCTCGGCCATGGGAAAGACGCCCGATTTTTTGGCCTGGTAATCCTGAATGGCCTTCCGCAGAGCGTCGGCCCCCAGGTTGGAGCAATGCATCTTTTGCTTGGGAAGGCCTTCCAGGGCTTCGGCCACCATCTTGTTGGTGATCCTGGAGGCTTCCTCCACGGTCTTCCCCCTGGCCATCTCGCTGACCATGCTGGAAACGGCAATGGCCGCTCCACACCCAAAGGTTTGAAATTTTATGTCATCAATCACGTTTTCCTTGACTTTGATGTAAAAGGTCATCATGTCCCCGCAGACCGGGTTGCCCACCTCTCCAACCCCGTCGGCGTTTTCGATGGTCCCTACGTTCCGGGGGTTTTTGAAATGCTCCATGACTTTTTCACTATACATGTTATCGCTCCTTCTTCTTGACTCAAAATTCTATTTTTCCGATCCGATCGTCTCCTCATTTTTTGGCCATGGCCTTGCGATAAACCGGAGACATATTCCGCAATTTTTCCACAACCGGCGGCAGGGCTTCCATAATGCGCTCGATATCCTCTTCTTGATTCTGCATCCCGAAGCTGAAAAGGAGAGAACCTTGGGCGGTCGCCGCGTCCACTCCCATGGCCAGCATGACATGGGATACCTTCAAAGAGCGGGAAATGCAAGCCGATCCGCTGGCCAGCTTAATCCCTTCCATATCCATGAAAAGAAGCATCGCCTCGCCCTCGATAAATTCCACGGCCACGCTGACATTTCCCGGGAGCCGCTGGGTGGGATGTCCCAGAAAGCGCAGGTAGGGGATGCGTTGGGGTAATTCCTCAGCCAATTTTTTCTGCAGCCGCCTTAAATGATCCATCCGTTGGGGGAGTTCTTCCCGGGCAAGATCGGCCGCCACTCCCATCCCCACGATAGCCGGAACGTTTTCCGTACCCGCTCTCAGACCCCGTTCCTGAATTCCCCCGTCGAGAAGGGGAGAGATCCGCACCCCTTTTCTAATGAATAAAGCCGCAGCCCCTTTGGGGCCGTAGAACTGGCTTGCGGAAAGGGACAGAAGGTCCACATTGAGATCTTTCACATTAACGGGAATTGCGCCGACGGAGTCCACCGCGTCGGTGTGGAATAACACGTTCCTGGCCCGGGTAATCTTGCCGATCTCGGCGATCGGTTCGATCGTTCCCACCTCCGGGTTGGCATGAATGACGGACACCAGGATGGTCTGAGGGGTGATGGCCTTTTCCACAGTTCCCGGGTTGACCACGCCATCCCGGTCCACGGGCAGGCGGGTGATGGAAAAGCCTGCTTTCTCGAGGGCGTTGGCCGCATGCATGATGGAAAAATGTTCGATGCTGGAAATGATAATTTCTCGGCCCTTGCTCTGGTGAGCCGAGGCAACTCCTTTGAGAACAAGGTTGTTGGATTCCGTTCCGCAGGAGGTATAGTAAATCTCCTCATCCTCACACCCGATCAGCCTGGCTACCTTCGCCCGAGCCCCTTCTATGGCCTCCCGCGCTTGTTCCCCGCTGTCGTGGATGCTGGAGGGGTTTCCATAAAGCTCCTTGAAGTAAGGAAGCATGGCTTCGAAAACTTTGGGATGAAGAGGCATAGCCGCTACATGATCCACGTAGACTGTTGGCATGATTCATCTCCTCTTTTCTTTAAGATGATTTCTCGAGCGAAAAGGATTCCTTCCCTTCCCTTAAGAACACCATCTATCGGCAACGGCGTACCCCCATCGATTCTATTATCCCCATTCCCATCAAAATTCGCAAGGACAAAAGCTTGGAGTTCCGCCGGCCTGAAACAAAGGTCGGGATAAGATTAAGGTTGCCAATATTCTTGGCCCACCCTACAATAAAAACTGGTAACACTTTAGTTCTTTGAAGAAAGGTATGTCACCAGGGCCGAGGGATTCCAG
>CAZIDC010000099.1:0-8583 GCA_964537885.1 uncultured Syntrophaceae bacterium
ATGATCGCAGATTTTTACGCTGAACTCAGGGCAAACCCCGAACGGTACCGGTAAATCAGGACCACCCCGAAGGAAATAATCCCCCCATCCCCCCTTTTATAAAAGGGGGGCGGGCAAACCTTAGGCGTTGTTTTTCGCTTTTATTTTTTCTTGGGGGCGAGGATTGCTTTTAAGGCCGCAGCCGGCACTGCCTTGACGACTCTCTTGGCCGGGATCTTGATGGGTTCCCCGGTCTGAGGATTGCGGCCGACCCTGGCCTTCCGGTTTTGAACCTTCACCGTAACGAAGCCGGGGAGAGCCAGTTTTTCACCCTTCTTGATGATTTTGGCTGCCAAACCGGCAAGTTCGTCAAGGGCAGCGGCCGCCTGTTTTTTGGTTAGGCCGACCTGCTCCGCCAGGTAGGTGACAACTTGGGCCTTGGTCATGGGCATGTAACTTTCCTCCTTTCAACTTTAATAAATTGCACCTTCTCGATGCAAATACGATTGCGCGGCCGGTAAAATTCATTTCCCGCGGACAAAAATGTCCCCCGGTCCTTCCCTCTAATAGCCCCCGATTCCAAAAGTCAAAGGCGATAAAACTTTTCCCCGCTGGCAACTCATCGCCATTTATCGGACGGGCACGAAATCCACCCTTCGGTTTTTAGCCCAGGCGGTTTCATCATGTCCTGGGTCAAGAGACCGCTCAAAACCGTAGCTGATGGTCTGTATGCGGTTTCCCGAGATTCCCATCCCCTCCAAAAAAACTTTAGCGGCATCCGCTCTTTTCTGTCCGAGGGCCAGATTGTATTCCGCGGTCCCCCTCTCGTCGCAATTGCCCTCGATCCGGACTTTAAAATTGGGGTTGGCCTTTAGCCATTCGGCATTTTTACCCATGGTCTCTTTTTGATCCTCGCGGATGAGCCACTGGTCATACTCAAAGTAGATTGATTCCAGCGCCAGTTTCTTTTGGGCCTCATCGCGCGCCAGGGCTGCTTTTCTCGCTGCTTCCTCCCGGAGGGCCTTTTCCCTGCGTTCTTTTTCCCTCATAGCCTCTTCCCGCAGAGTCTCTTCCTTAATCTTCTTCTGCCGGTCCAGTTCAGCTGTTTTGTCCGGGGGGGCGGCTTCGGATTTTATCTCAACCTTATCTTCTGCCTTTGGTGGAGGGGTCTTGGCTTCTTCTTTATAGGGTGTATAGGGGATTACTTCCGTGCGGGCGAATTTTTTGGCGCAGCTTAGACAAAGCCCCAAAACCAGGATGAGGAGAGGGAGACAAGCATATTTTATGATCTTCACGTGGTTTCCTTTTCTCGGGCGTATTTAATTGTATTTAATTGAGAGATTATATTCAGTTGGCGAAACTGTCAAGGGTAAAATCAAAAAAATCTATCCAATTGCGATAAATAAGGGGGCTCCCGCGAGGTTGCGGGAACCACCCGATTTATCCGCTAACGGAGAAAAAGGTAACCCTTCAGCCACAGGTAGGTGACTAAAGCCGGAGGAGAAAAGGTTCGGCAGGGTTACGGAAAAAGACGTTTTCCCCTTGGCAGAGGTGTTCAATTTTGCTATGTTGTTGGGAAACGCCGGGTGGGGGATGGAATGAAAATTTTAGGAATCTACGGAAGTCCCAGAAGGGAGGGAAATACGGAGCTCCTCCTCCGCGAACTTTTGAGGGGCTGTCGCGAGGCCGGGGGAGCGGTAGAAGAGATTTTTCTCCGCGATCTGAAAATCACGCCTTGTTTGGAGATTTACGCCTGCCGGGAGGGGGGGAAATGCCCGATCCGCGATGATATGCAGGATCTTTACCCCAAACTCGTTGAGACGGATGTCTTGGTCCTGGCTTCACCGGTTTTTTTCTATGCCGTCAGCGCTCACGCCAAAGCGATGATCGACCGGTGCCAGGCAATGTGGGCCAAGAAATACATCTTACATCAACCCATTGCGCCGGGTAAGCCGCAGAGGAAGGGGGTATTATTATCCGTAGGGGGCTCCAGGGGGAGCAAGGTCTTTGACGGCCTTCTGCTGACGATGAAATATTTTTTCGATGCCCTGGATATGACTTTTTACCGATCCCTTCTCTTCCAGGAGATCGACGGCAAGGGGGATATCCTCCGCCACCCGACGGCAATGGCCGCGGCTTACTCTCTGGGTAAGGAGCTAGCCTCCTTAGAAGGACCAAATAAAAAATAACCTCCAACGAACGAAATTCGAAACTTCAAACAAAACCGTAAGGTCCATTATGGCAGCTAAAAGGAAAAGAATGGCTGGGACAGGGCCGACCGAAAAAGCCAACCCTTCATCGCGCCGCATCGACTTGGCATCTTCCCTGAAGATTGCTGAGATCATCAACCGGGAAGATCAAAAGATTGCCATAGCCGTTAGGTCGCGCTTGAAAGAAGTTGCCCGGGCCATCGGCTTGATGTCCGGCACTTCCCTGGACGGCGTGGATGCTGCATTGGCTGAAATTGCCGGGAGAGGGTTGGCCATCCGCGCCACCGGGGCCAAGAGGCCGGTTGTGTTGGGAAAGATCATCTTGTCGAATGCGGATTGCGGAATGCCGAATCCGGGTTGAAAAAATAATTCCCTCCTGATCTGAATGTTTGGAAGGAAAAAAGATGAACGTAATTTCGTGGCAGGAAAAATTTATAGCGATCCGAGAGGGGGTATCCCTTACTGATTACCAGGGACGAAAAGGAAATATTCTAGTCATCGCCCCCCATCCGGATGATGACGTCCTGGGTGCAGGGGGAGTGATGGCGGCTTGCGCTGAAAGGGGAGGGGGGGCTTTTGCGGTTTATATAACCGACGGTCGGGGTAGCCCCAGGAAGGACAAGTCCATTGCTGATGATGAGATGGCCGCCCTGAGACAGAAGGAAGCCTTGGCGGCATTGCGGGCCGTTGGGGCTGCGGGGTGTTTTTTCCTGAGTCGGAGGAGCGAAGAACTGGAAGGCGAGGAGGGGGGGAAGGTCACGCGGGAGCTGGCCGATATTCTCTCCTGGTTCCACCCCGATGAATTTTTTATTCCGGGGCCTTATGAGCGTCACCTGACGCATCAACGCTGCACCCGTCTGAGCATTGATGCCCTGCGAATGGCCGCGGGCCAAAAACCAACCGTTCTCGGGTATAGCCTCTGGGGATCTTTCTGGGGAGGAAAAAAAAGGGTCACCCGGGACATCAGTCCCTTTATCAAAAAAAAGGTAGAAGCGGTCATCGCCCACGACAGCCAGATGTCTTATAAAAGTTATCACCAGGGTATTCTCGGGAAAAATAACTATGAGGCCGTATTCTGGGAAAGCCATGAAGTCCAAAAAAGTTCCTTTACCGAGATCTTTTTGGACATGACCGAATTTCTGGAGAATCCCGAGTTGACCCTGGAAACCTTCATCCGCCAGGATTTTGAGGCCTTCATCAAGGACTTTATAAAGATTTAAACCCGCAAAGCGAAAGGGGATTTGTTAGGCAGATCTTTTTTGGGGGCAAAAAACGATATCCTGTTGACAAAGATTTTCAAAATGGCTATAGAACATTGGTCCTCTCGTAAGGTTTGATTTACAAAAAATATTTTGGCCCCATTTGATCTGCGCGCTGGCCTGCACCCCAAAATTAATTTTTGCAGAGGAGGAAACCATGAGAAAGAGAAGGTTCGGGATTCGTTTAGGAATCATCTTGCTGATCGCCCTATTGGGAATCATCCCGGTTTGGGCTGCGGATGAAATCAAGGTTGGCTATACCGGCCCATTGAGCGGAGGGGCGGCGAAGTACGGCAGGAATATCCTGGAAGGGCTTGAGATGGCCGTGGGCGAATTGAATGAGGCCGGCGGGATTACGATCGCGGGAAAGAAATATACCTTTAAGGTCATCTCGCTCGACGATCGGTATAAACCCGCGGATACAGTGACCAACGCCCGGAGGCTCATTGAGCTGCACAAACCCCCGTTTATCTTCTGCCCCCACAGCGGCGGCATATTAGGGTTGCTCAGGTTCAATGAGCAGGAGGGCTTTATCCTCCATGGTTATACCGACAACCCGGCTGTCCTACAGCAGGGGAACAAATTGCTGGTGAAAGCGCCGATGTCAATGGGTTTTTACAACGCTGGCGTTATCGACCTGGGCTGGAAAAAAGGCTGGAGGAAGGGAGCCCTTCTCTGTGGAAACCATGAGGCAGGCAAAATGGCGGAGAAGACGTTTGAAATATTGTGGAAGGACAAAGGAGGAGAAATCGTTGCCAACGCCCCGGCTGATTACGGTAAGGTAACTGATTTCTATCCCTACCTTACCAAAATTTTGGCAGCCAAACCAGACTGTATCTTCCTCTACGGTCCTTCTGAGCCTTCGGCCATGATTATCTCGACTGCCCGAGAGCTTGGTTTCAAGGGGGGATTTGTTCTTGGTTCCCAGTGTAAACTGGATGAGATGGAAAAGGTAACCCCTTTAAAATTTATATCGCCGAGCGCGGGAGTTTGTCCTGTGGGGCTGATGCCCCTTCCGCTGATGCAGGAATACTCCAAGAAGCATAAGGAAAAATTTAACACGATCCCGACCTCGGAATCCGCGTTTAATTACGAGGTCATGTACATCTTTGCCGAGGCCATGAAGAAAGCTGGAACGGCCAGCGACCTGAGCAAAATAATGTCCGCAATCCCCGAGGTTCTCCCTGTGGGGAAACATGCCATCCGGGGCATCCACACCATGACCAAGGAAGGCCAATTTCTTTCCGGTTATTTCGCGATGGAAATCGCGGATGCGAAGTTCGGCCAACCGGTCGACATAGATCCGAGACCCTGGTATAAAAAATACGGCGCGACCTGGATGCCCAAATAGAACTCATCATCATTTTGGCAAGCGAATTTTTCTGGCCCCTGGACATGGGTGAAGCCCCTCCTTTCCCCCTACCCTAATTTTTTCACACTTTCGGGGAGGGACGGGTGTGGGTGATATCAGAAGCAGACTCCAAGCAGAGGGGAAATAATGACGCTCTTTATACAGCAGGTGATGAATGGAATCATGCTGGGGAGTGTTTATTCTCTGGTGGCCCTCGGGCTGACCCTGGAATACGGGATATTGCACATTCCCAATTTCGCTCATGGCGCTTTATACATGGTGGGGGCCTACTTTACCTTTTTGCTCGTGACGGCCTTGGGATTTAGCTACTGGTTGGCGATGATCGTGGCTATGGCAGCCTTGGCTTTGATAGGTAGCCTGGTTGAACGGATTGTTTATCGCCCGCTCATGCTGGAATCGCCCTTGAATTCTTTCATCGCGGCTATCGGGCTCATCTTTATTTTCGTTGACGGAGCCCTTAATATCTTCGGCCCGGATTTCAAGAGGTTCCCACCATTGAACACCCAGGTTTTCCATGTAATGGGCGCCACGATTACTTTTCAGCGAATCCTCATCGTGGCCGTAACGGCCGGCGTAATCCTGCTTTTACATCTTTTTATTAAAAAGACTATGATCGGGGCAACGATAGAAGCAACCGCTCAGGATCGAGAAGGCGCCCAATTGATGGGAATAAACATTAATCGGGTGCGAATGTTGGTTTTTGCCCTGGGAACTGCCCTGGCTGCGACCGCTGCTGCCTTGATCGCCCCTATTCACCTGGTACATCCGGGGATGGGAGGGCCGGTCATCTTAAAAGCTTTTGTGATCATCATCCTGGGTGGTATGGGGAGTATCCCCGGGGCCATCATCGGCGGCTTCATCATGGGGTTAGTGGAAAGCCTGAGCGGCGGATATATTAGCACATCTTATAATGAGGTCTTTGCCTTTGGTGTTCTTGTAACGGTGCTGGCGATCAGACCCACGGGACTATTCGGAGCGAAATGATGGAAAGAGAAGTCGGACTGTTCTCCCTTAGGCGCCTCATCTACCTTCTTCTGCTGATCCTGGCTTTAAGCCTTCCTTTATATGTCACCAGCAGGTTTTTCCTGCACATTTTAATCATGTGCTGTATCTGGGGGATCGCCGCCACATCGATGAACTTGATCATGGGCTATACCGGGCAAGTAAACCTCGCCCATGGAGGCTTTTTTGGCATCGGCGCTTACAGTGCCGGCTTGCTGATGCTCAAGTTAGGGTTCAACTTCTGGCCGGCTTTGATTCTGGCCTGCATCATCACCGTATTTCTGGGTTTTTTGATCGGTCTTCTGGCGTTGCGCACGAAGGGGTCTTACTTTGCCATCGGGACGATGTGCTTCAACGTAATCGTTACCGTGATCATTGAGAACTGGGAAGACCTTACCGAAGGAGCCCGGGGTTTGCTGGGGATTCCCAGGCCTTCTTCCATTCCCCTTCCCTTTGGGTTGGAAATCAGCTTTTCCTCAATGGCCTCCAATTATTATCTCGTCCTTTTCTTCCTTTTCCTAACCATCCTGTTGATCTCCCGGATCGTTCGCTCCATGATGGGCAGGACTTTTATGGCCATCCGGGGGAATGAGGAGCTATCTGAATCGCTCGGGATTAGCGCCATGAGGGCCAAGCTGCTGTCGTTTTTAATCAGCACTTTTTTTGCCGCCTTAGCTGGGGTTCTCTATGCTTCCTATATCGGCTTTCTCAGCCCGGAAATATCGGATTATCATGTGACCTTTGAACTCTTAATCTATTGCCTTATCGGCGGTCTGGGGACGATGGCCGGTCCTTTAATTGGAGCTTTTATCCTCACCGTAGTCAGCGAACTCCTTCATGGTGTTCCCTTTCCCCGCCTGGTCGCTTATGGATTTTTGTTAGTTGTAATCACTATCTTCCTCCGGGGCGGAATCGTCGGAGGCGCTCGATTGCTATGGTCAAGGTATTCATTAAAGGGGAAAAGATGAGCCGGAAGCTGCTCGAGGTAAAAGGGTTGGCCAAGGATTTTGGGGGGTTGAGAGCCTTAAATGGCGTCGACTTTTACATTCAAGAAGGGGAAATTTTTAGCATCATTGGCCCCAATGGTTCCGGGAAGACGACCCTGTTTAATGTCATCACCGGCTTTCATCCGGCCACCAAGGGGAAGGTAATCTTTGGCGGGGAGGACATCACTAACCTCAAGCCGTTTACCATTGCCCAAAAAGGAATTGCGCGCACCTTTCAGCTGACCGCCGTCTTTGCCCAACAATCTGTGATTGACAACCTGATTGTCGGCCATCGGCTGCGCATCGGGGCTGGCCTTTGGTCCATTCTATGGGGCAGTCGCCGCACCCGGGCGGAAGAGGAAAGATGCCGGGAAAAGGCCGAAGAGATTCTCGCTTTCATCGAAATGACGCGGCAGCGGAATACGATTTCCGGTAACTTAACCCAGGAAGCCCAAAAAAGACTTTCCATCGGCATGGCCTTAGCCACCGACCCCAAGTTGCTCCTGCTGGACGAGCCGACAGGGGGAGTAAATTTTCAGGAAATCAGTAGCCTCATAGCCCTCATCGGGAAAATTAAAGAAAAAAATATCACCCTTGGCCTCATCGAGCATAAAATGAAGGTAGCGATGGATATCCCCGATCGAGTGATGGTTCTTAATTACGGACAAAAAATAACCGAGGGTTCACCCGGTGAAGTCTGCAGGGACAAGCGGGTAATCGAAGCCTATTTGGGGAAGAACTATGCTGCTTAAGGTAGAAGACATCGAAACCTTTTACGGGAGCGCCCAAGCCCTAAAGGGAGTTTCCCTTGCGGTTCATAAAGGAGAACTGATCGCCATCCTCGGCGCGAACGGGGCCGGGAAAACAACTCTTCTCCGGACGATTTCCGGGTTAAATGAATCAAGAAAAGGGACCATTGAATTTGACAGGAAGAAAATAGACCGGATGAGTCCTGAGGAGATCGTCAGACTGGGTATTTCCTTATGCCCTGAAGGAAGAAAGTTATTTCCCCAGATGACGGTTTTAAAAAACTTGACTTTGGGGGCCTATGTCTGCCGGGGGAATCGACAAGGCATAAAGGACAAAATGGAGGAAGTCTTTGGACTTTTCAGAATCCTAAGAGAGAGACAGCAACAGCAAGCCGGAACTTTAAGCGGCGGTGAGCAGCAGATGCTGGTTATCGGCCGGGCCTTAATGTCGAAGCCCCAATTGCTGATGCTGGATGAACCATCATTAGGAATTGCTCCACTGCTCGTTGCCCGAATCTTTGAAGCTATAAAAGATATTAACCAGAGAGGGACCGCCATTCTTCTGGTGGAGCAGAATGCCGCTGCCGCCCTTGAAATCGCCGACCGTGGTTATGTACTGGAAACCGGTGAGATCATCCTCTCCGGAGAAGCGAAAGGATTATTGAACGAGGAAAAAGTCAGACAGGCTTACCTCGGGTTATAAGCTTTTTCCCGATCTTCTTCGACTCCTCCCCTTTTCCCCCGCAAAATACAATATTTTACCCCAAAATATACATTCTTCCCCCTATTGTCTTTAGGCCAGAGCTTGAGTAAAATATAAAAAAGACGAAAGGAATTGCCGAAGTGATGCTGGACGTAGGCAGAATAACCTTCCTGTCCGGCAAAAGGGAATGATTGGTTTTAGGCAAGGGGAAAGAAATGAAGTTGATTAAAGAAGTAATTTGCTCAAAATGCGGGAAGAAGCAGATCAAGGATATCAAGGAATTGTTAGTTGCCAATTTATTCTGGCGGACCTGTGAATTCTGC
>CAZIDC010000100.1:0-8557 GCA_964537885.1 uncultured Syntrophaceae bacterium
CCCCCTCACCCTTCCCCTCTCCCCCGCAAACGGGGGAGAGGGCGGGGGTGAGGGGAAGGATAAAAAAGCAAATTCCTATACAATTCAATTAGGACACAGATTCACGCAGATAAACGCCAATAAGACCACGGCCACCGTCAGTAAGCAATGTAAAGCAAAAAGTATATCTTTAGGTCTATGGGCTTGCGCCTTATCCCTTGGGGCTTAGGCCTTTTCTAATTAAAAACTTGACATCTGCATCGTTCTATTATTTAATAAAAACAAAAAATAATTAGAGGGGGGCGTTATTGGCTACTCATGATTCAGCCCTGAAGAGGGCGCGTCAAAGCGAAAAAAGGCGGCTGCGCAATGCGGCTGTGAAAACATCTTTAAAAACTCTTTCCAGGAAGGTCTTCAAAGCCGTCGAAGGAAAAAACCCCGAAGAAGCCCGGTCGGCTTTATCCCTCACCATCCCCCATATTCAGAAAGCTTCCTCCAAGAAGGTCATCCATAAGAAGACCGCAGCGCGTAAAATTTCCCGTTTAACCAAAAAGGTGAATGGACTTGTCCGTTAAGTTCGTTAAGAAGGTTGGGCTCGTTTAACGTTTAAACGATCCTGGCGGTCTAAACGATCTTAACGTTTTTTATAAAAATCAAATCCCAGAGGTATTTCTCTAAAAGAAGCTTCTTATCCGACCGGCTGGATTTAAGCTCCTGATCCATTTTCCAGGAAGTAAGCCAGAGTTGTTCAAAGGCAGCTCCAGGAAACCCTTCCACCTGTCGCCAAAAGTCCTCTGCTCCCCCCGGCGGGATTCTCAACTTAGCCTCGATCGCCTTCTTGTCCATCCCTTCCCCGCGGAGTTCCTGGGCCTTGCGGATCAAACGGAACTGCCGGACGATGAGAGAAAGAAGGAGAGGCAAAGGCTCCCCTTGTTGTAAATTTTTGCGCAAAACTCGGAGGGCCTCTCTCAAGTTGAAACGGCCGGCGGCCCGGGAAAGTTCAAAGGGGCTCTCATCACGCATGTCGCCGGTAAGCGCCTGCACATCTTCTTCTTCGATACTCTTTCTATTTTCCGGCAGCAAAGTTAGTTTCTGGAGTTCAAGGCTGAGCTCCCGCAGGCTGGGCCCAACGCGATCGAGCAGAAGGTCTATGGCCGGCGCGGATATCGAATAACCCAATTGCCCGGCCTGTAAACGAACCCAGCGAATGATCTCCTTCTCAAAAAGGGGGTAGAAGGAAATTACCGCTCCCTTTTTCCCCAGACCTTGAAAAAATTTCGTACGCAGGTCAACCTTTTCGCCGAGGAAAACCGCGCAAGTCGATGGGTTCGGGTTGAGGATATAGTCGAGGAAAAAAGATAAACCTTTTTTCCAGAGGACATCGGCCCGGCGGATTACCACCAAGCGCCTTGAAGAAAGCACAGGGAAGACCTGGAGGCTTGATAGAATCATTTCCGGGTCTCCCTCTTCGGCATCCAATACGGCAAGATTAAAATCCCGGGTCGCCGGGTTCAGAACCCTTTCCTTGATTTTGTTCAAGGCCTCATCCATCAGCCATTTTTCCGGCCCGTAAAAATAATAAAGAGGCAATAATTTGCCCTTTTCAATGTCGCGGAGCAGTTCTTGGGGTTTCATAATTACGTCGGTCCTGGAAATATAAACAATAAATCCTGTAAATCTGCGTCCCAAAGGGGCTAAAAGTTACCCAGAATCATTTCGTGCACCCTCTCGGCTAAGAGCGCGGAGATTTGCCGGATAGCCTCCCTCTTATTGGTCTCCGTCACCGCCAGGTCTGAGGCCACTAAATAATTCCGCCATTCGCTCATCTCTTCTTTTAAAAAAACCTTGCTGTCCCGTTGTCGCTGGAAGCTTATTTCCACGGTCAACGTTGCCCGGTAACCCGTGGCAATCTGGGTCCCGGTGGTCACCGCCACCGAAGAAACCACAAAAGACTTCACCGTCCCCGTCAGGAGCGTATCGGCGGAATCTTTTCCAGCTAAGGCCAGGCGGCCTGCGGAAGTAAATTTTTCAATTAGGGCGCGGGTTACTGCGCTTTCGATTCCCGTCTCAATCGTAACGTTGGCAAAAATGGGAATGGCCACGGATCGGATATCCGCAGAAAGGTTTGATTCCCCGCCTTGGAAACGGTATCCGCAACCCGCTGAGAAAAGCGTTATAAAAAAAAGAAAAAGAAATATCCGGCCCGGAAGGATCTTCTTCAATCGAGCACGATCATGACCTTGCATTCTTCTAAAAAGGTTCCTTTCTGGGCATAAGGGGCAACCCGTTTAACGTCCTCGGCCCCGAGGATAACATCCGATGGACTCCTCGGATCAACTTTAAATCCTTTGACGGTCAACGGGTTCTTCCCTACCCGGGGGTTCGTCTGGGCTGCGGTTAAATCCTTAGAGTAAAGGGCCAAGCCGTTTTGCGCCGCAGAATTGCGGGGAACATATTGTCCCTGGTATATCTCCTGTCCTTGCTCGTCAAGGATCTTGGGGATAAGCGCTGCTCTCATGTTGAGCCCGCGGGTATCGATCACCAGCCCGGTAAACTTGGGGAGGTCGGCCAGCGATGGCAGGGGGTTTTGTTCCGCTGGAGCAGGTTCGGTTTTCGTCCCGGGTGTGGGCGGCGGAAACGGTTCGGTTCTCTTCTCAGGCGTAAGGGGAGGGAGCGGAGGAGAAGGTCTCTCCGGGGCCGGGGGTTTGGCCGAGGGCAATTCCCTTGGCAGGTTGAGCAACAAATCCATAAGATCTCCCTTAAGACTTATGGCCACGGCGACTTCAATGGCTCCATCCGATAGGTATCTTCTGAGTTTCCTTACCTCGGCCGAACCCTGGATGAACCCTTCGGCCTTTAGTTGAATCTCATCTCTTTTAGCCATGGAATTCTCCACGAGGGTTGTCGAATCCACCCGCACGCCTTTAAGCACTTCGAGAAGATTGCGCCGGGCGTCGGCCAGGGCCGCCCGTTCGGTCATCAAGCGGGCCTGAGCGATATTCTTGGCCTCTTTGGGGGGAGCCCCGCTTCCCTTGGCCATGATGATCGCCGTGGACCAGTTAATTTCACCGTTCCCGATCGATTCGACGACTTCCTGCTGACCTGCCCAATTTTCTCCAGCGCCAATACTCAACCCAAAACAGATAAGGCCCGCGATCATTCGTTTCATGGCTTCCTCCCTTGAAAGGCATCGGCTTCAGGAGCTTCCAGCCAGGATTGATAATTGATCCCCCCGAGGAAAAGAGATTCCCGCGGCGGGCTCGACCCCCACCAGTTCTCCCGCGCATCCAGGTGGATCGAGGAAAGGCTTTGAACGGCGAAGGGGTTGTCGAGGAAATTATTACGGTTGATCTTCGGCCTGGATGCCCCCACGGCCACGATGGCTCCCGTCCCCGAATTCTTGCTAAAAGTGCTGTAAAAGATTTTAGGCCCGGCGTCATTGGCCACTTTGAGGCCGGCCTGCGAGTGGTTGGCAATCAGGCAGTGATCAACGTCGGGAGCGCCGTGTCCGATTTCCAGCCCCGTCTCCGCGTACTCCATGATGCAGTACCGGAAGAAGCTTGCCAATTTTGTGGGCTGCTCGAATCGCACCGCTGCCGGATAGCTCCCCGGCGAGGGCGAGGATCTGCTCGAAGTAAAGGTAATAATCCGGTCGGCCGTGCCCCGGGCATCAATTCCCCCGTCTTTGACGGCGATGGACGCCCCCGGGTTAAATTTCAGGGTTACGCCAGGCTCGACGAAAAGGGACGCTCCCTTCTCCACCACGATCTCCTTTTCGATCACATAGGGGCTGTTGGCCATCGTAAGGAAGGAATCGCGGTTAATCGATCCGCCGAGCGGGCTTTTGAGGATGGAGAGCTCGATAGGTTTCCCCTGCGGGTAAGGAGCGTCGAGCACCCGCTGGATATCCACCCTGCCAAAAATTTTGCGGATGATTTTCTGCCCTTCTTTGGCGCCCCACCAGTTATCCTGGGCCTCGACGCGGACGTCTTTTTCCACGGCGTTGTAGACTTCATACTTCCCATTGTCATGAATGTTGTTGTTCCTCAGGCGCGAAGGAGAAGAGAAAAGCCGGACCCCCACCTCGCCGTTGTTCAGGATCCGGTTTTTCTCCAGAACCGGCTTGGCTTCCTGGCTCAAGACGCCGTTGCTCCGGTTTCCGCGGATCTCGTTCTCTTCCAGCGTGGGGGCTGCCGCCGCCAGGACTTCAACCCCGGAAGAACCGTTCATGGCAATGACATTCCCGAATATTTTGGGCTTGGAGAAAGATTCACTGACCCGGATTCCCACCTGGTTGTTGGAAATATCATTGTGGCCGATAAACGGCGAGGAGGAAAGACAGGTAATGCCTACCTCCGCCCCGCTGATCTTGGCGTACTCGACAGCACATTCTTCATCTCTCGTTCCTTTAAAAATGATCCCTTTCCATTTCTGCTCCGGCTGCGCCGCTTCCAAGACGATCAGGCTGCGCCGGTCCCCCCTGGCGACCAATTTGCCGAGGACCGAAATCGCTTCCCCTTGGGAGCGAATGATGGTTCCCGGTTCGATGGTAAGAACGGCCTTCTGGCCCACTAAAACCTCGCCCTCGACGATATAAGGACTCGCGGCCGCATACCAGGTGGCCTCATCCTGGATCATCCCTTTGACCGGCGTCGGGCCGGGTCCAACGGGTGTGGCCTTGGTTAGCTCCGAGAGTTTGCTCTCATTCCCGGGCAAGTCCAGGGCCGCGACCTTGTAATAATAAACCGTCTCATTGGTCAAGTTTTTATCCTGAAAGCCGGTTAACTCCGTGGAGCCTATTTCCTGGTAACCGGTCAGGGGAGTAGGGCTGCGATAGATTTTATACTTAGCAATGTCCTTTTCTACGTTTTTCGCCCAGCCCAAGTCTACGCTTTTATCACGCCCGAGCGCTCTTAACTCCTTGGGAATCTCCGGCGGTGCAGTATCGATGGTCACCGGGCCGAGAACATCGATCCACTCCACGGCATTACCGGCGTCATTTATTAAAATGCCCATGATGAGCGCTTCTTCCGCGTTATCCCCGGGCAGGACTCTATAGGTCCCGGTGTAGGTGCCCGGTTCTTCTTCCTTTAGGGGAATGTCTTTTTTGAAATCGCCAATCCGGAAAGAAGCCCTCATCCGCGGATCCCCTTCCATGGCCACTTTGATGACGTCCCCGGCCTTATGTCCGTATTGATCCGAACGTTTCATCCCGTCATGCACTAAGATGGTTATCGTCGGCGGCCTCAAAGCTTGCCCCAGGGTAGGCTGGGGAATGGTTTTGACCATATCGCGGAAAAGGTCGTCGGAAGAGCGGAGGAGTTCGATCTCCCGCATGTTCAAGGCCGTGGTGATGGCGATAAAAATCAGCCCCACCGGGGAGGTGGTTATGCCCGCTTCATGCTTCCGGGAAACGTCCTTGGCCAACCAGAGTTCTTTCCCCGTCTTTCCGTCCACCATCCGGACTTCTGCTCCCACGGCCACCTGGGAATAAACCCCCACGTAGATTCGGTCGTAATGGGTGATGTCGCCGCGGATGACGGCATCCACCCTGAGAATCTCCCGCAGCTTCTGCCCGGAAGCCTGCCCGACTTTTTCGGGCGTATCCAACCCGGCCTTTTGCAGCAGGTCATCCACTTTGAAAAGGGGCATGGTGGTGTAATTCAGCTTGCTGAAATGGCCGTGGAAGGACTTGCGCACGATGTCGAAAGCTTCTTTTTTATCAGTCCGGTTCAGGAAGGGGAGAACGGCCACGGTTTGGGGTGGACGATCTATTAGGGATGGATCAACCTTGAGCTCCCCTTTAAACTTAGTTACAAACGGAGGGACAATCTTCGTTCGTTCCGTATAAACGCAACTTGTCCCCCCCACGGTCAGGGCGAAGAGAACGGCAATCCTGAGCATTCGGCCCCAATTTCGCATAGCCTCCTCCCTTAAGGTTAACCGCAGAAAAAAGGGCAAAGACCTCCACCCGTGGATCAAACCACCAAATTGACTAATTTATGCGGAACCCAGACAAACTTCCTTACCGGCTGCTCTTTTATGAAATCCCGGACCCGCTGGTTATTCAGTACCGCTTCTTTGACTTCATCCTCGGAAGCATGCGCCCCCACGGTAATCCGCCCGCGCAGCTTCCCATTCACCTGGATGACGATCAGAACGTCTTCGTCTTTCAGAGCTTCGAGGTCATAAGCGGGCCAAGGGACTTGTCCAATGCTTTCGGTATGGCCCAGAGTTTCCCAGAGGGCCTCCCCGATATGGGGAACCATGGGCGAGAGGAGGACCACCAAGGACTCCAGCGCTTCCCGGAGAACCCCGGAGGTATAAGGATCGTTTCCCTTAAGTTTTTCTTCATTCAGATAAAGAACGTTCACCAGTTCCATGATGGCGCTGATCGCGGTGTTAAAATGGAAACGGTTTTCGATGTCCTCGGTAACTTTTTTTATGGTCCCGTGAGTCTTCCGCCGCAGGGCGCGAAGGTCCCCGGGAAGGTCCCAATCTTTCCCGGGCCATTCGGCTTTGGCGGAAATCCCGGCCTGGTCGTCCACTAAGCGCCACACTCGACTCAGAAAACGGGAGCACCCCTCCACGCCCTGTTCGCTCCATTCCAAGTCCTTCTCCGGGGGAGCCGCGAAAAGGCAGAACAGGCGAACCGTGTCCGCTCCGTACTTCTGGATCAGCGAATCCGGTTCAACCACATTCTTCTTCGATTTGCTCATCTTCTCGGTTCTCCCAACCTGAACCGGGCTGCCGCACTTTTTACACACCCCCCCCTCCCCCACTTCTTCCGGAAAGAGGAAGCCGTCGCGCGGACAGGAATCCGTTTCTTTGACGACCATGCCCTGGGTCAAAAGGTTGGTGAAAGGCTCGGGAAAATCCACCAGCCCGAAATCGCGCAGCACCCGCGTGTAAAAACGGGAATAGAGAAGGTGCAGGATGGCGTGCTCAATCCCGCCAATATACTGGTCCACGGGCATCCAGTAGCGAACCTTTTCTTTGTCGAACATTCCCATATTTTCGTTGGGGCTGCAGAAGCGGTCAAAATACCAGGAGGATTCCACAAATGTATCCATAGTGTCCGTTTCCCGCTTGGCCGGCTTCCCGCAGCAAGGACAGGGGGCGCTGACAAATTCAGGAACATGGGCGAGGGGGGATGTTCCCAGCCCGGTCAGTTTCACATCCTGGGGAAGAACCACCGGAAGATCCTTCTCCGGCACCGGAACGGTTCCGCAATCCGGGCAATAAATAACCGGAATCGGCGCCCCCCAGTACCGCTGCCGGGAAATGCCCCAGTCGCGCAGCCGGTAGTTTACCGCTTTTTTACCCAGCCCCTTTTCCTCGAGGTATTCGGCAATCGCCTCCCTCGCCTGGCTGCTGGCCATTCCATCGAAACGGCCGGAGTTGGCCAAAAGGCCGTCATCCGTGAAAGCTTCCGTCATGGCATTTTCTTTAAGCGGCTCCCCTCCCCCCGGTTGGATTACCACTATGAGGGGGAGGTTAAACTTTTTGGCAAAATAAAAATCTCTTTGATCGTGGGTCGGGACAGCCATCACCGCTCCCGTTCCATACTCCATCAGCACAAAATTTCCGGCGAAGATGGGCATCTTCATCCCGGATAGCGGATTGCGGCAGTAAGCCCCGATAAAAAGCCCTTCTTTCTCATAATCCTCGGCGGTACGTTTGGCCCGGTCTTGCTTTTTGATCCGCTCCACAAACCTCTGCACCTCCTCTTCCTGGGGCGTTCCTCTTGCCAACTCTATGGTTAAGGGGTGTTCGGGGGCCAGGGTCATGAAGGTGGCTCCATAGATCGTGTCCTGACGGGTGGTAAAGACCGGGATAAATCCTTCTCGTTCCCAAAAAGGAAAATGGATGATCGCCCCCACGGAACGTCCGATCCAGTTCTTCTGCATGGTGATCACCCGCTCCGGCCATCCGGTTAGCCGGTCGCAGTATTCCAGAAGTTCTTCGGAGTAGGCTGTGATTTTGAAGAACCATCCTTCCATCTCTTTGGGCATTACTTCTTCGCCGCACCGCCAGCACCGGCCGGCTTCCACCTGTTCGTTGGCTAAAACCGTCTGGCACTTAGCGCACCAGTTGACCGAAGAAGTCTTTTTGTAAGCCAAACCGTTTTCGTACATTTTCAAGAAAAGCCACTGCTCCCATCGGTAATACGCTGGATCGCAGGTAGCCAGTTCCCGGCCCCAGTCATAGCTGAACCCCATTTTCTTGAGCTGGGTTTTCATGGCCTCGATGTTTTCCGCCGTCCATTTAGCCGGATGGACCCCATGCTGGATTGCGGCGTTTTCCGCAGGCATCCCGAATGCATCCCAGCCCATGGGATGGATGACATTTAACCCGCTCATCCGCTTGTACCGCGCCACCACGTCCCCGATGGAATAATTCCGCACATGTCCCATATGGATTTTTCCCGAAGGATAGGGGAACATCTCCAACACATAATATTTTTTCTTTTGAGGATCCTCCACAGCCTGGAAAAGCTTGCGCTCCTCCCAGATCTGTTGCCACTTTTTTTCCACACTGTGGGGTTCATATCGCTTGCTCATTCTTTCCTCCTTAA
>CAZIDC010000101.1:0-8551 GCA_964537885.1 uncultured Syntrophaceae bacterium
ATTTCGGCCAGATCGCGTAAAGCCGGATCGTGCTGATCGGCTCCCCCCACTGGTTTTGGGCCTCGATGAGGAAGGTGACCCTCTTCCTCTCCTTCTCATCAAGGTAGCTTTCTTCCACTCTGGCTTTGACCTGCAAAGTATCCCCCCTCCGGATCGGACCATGGAATTCAAATTCCTGTTTGGCCAGCACGCCGCCGGAGGGCATGGTGTGATCCTGCAGGTACGAAAGCCGGGCGTATATCGCCGCCAGCCCCGGCGGAGCGATCTTTCCCCCCAACCCGGATTCTTGGGCCAGCCCATCATCAAAGTATAAAGGATTCTGGTCGCCGACCACCCGGCAAAACTGGTTTACCAACTCTTCGGTTATCGGGTAGCAGAAGAGAGGGAAATCCTTCCGTAGGGTCAAATCCTTATAAAGCAATTCCGGTTTTTCATCCACCCCCCGCCTCCTTGTATTCCACCGGCTCATGTCTAACCCGCCCGCTGCATAAAACCTGGGAACGCGATGGACCCCCCACAACCCGCTCCGCTTCCCGGGCTACTCTTAGCATCCGGTCCACGTCAATCCCTGTGGACACCCCCATTTCCTCGAACATGGCCACCAGGTCCTCGGTGCAGGCATTGCCGGTAAAGCCCATATGGTACGCTGCTTTCTCAGTGGCCGGCTGGCCGCCAATACCTCCTAAAGAAGAATCGTGAAGATCAACGCCCATCTCCCAGGCCGCAAAAGTATTGGCCAGGCCTACCCCCCGTGTGTCATGGAAATGGGCAATGTATGGGATACCCGGCACTTTTTCGAAGAGCTCTGCCAAAGTTCGCTTCACCTGCACTGGGTTGGCCATCCCTGTGGTGTCCCCGAGCATGATGGTGTCGGCTCCTTCTTTTTTGTACCAGTCCGAGAGCTCCACGACTTTACCCAGGGGGACATCGCCGGCAATGGGACACCCGAAAACCGTGCCCACGCAACCGATGACCTTCATCCGGGCGGCTAAGGCCTTGGCTATGATCGGCCTGAGGTCGGCCAGGGAGTCGGGATGGTTTTTCCCGACGTTGGTCTTCTGATGAACCTCGCTGGCGGAAATGATGATGATCACTTCATCGACGCCGTAGCCTTCCTGCTGCGCTTCCAGCAGGCGGTCCATCCCCCGCATGTTGGGGACGAGGCCGACGTACGAAACGCCGGGCTTGCGCTTTATTCTTTTCAGGACTTCCATGCAATCGGCGAATTGTTTGACCACCTTGGGGTTGCTGAAAGAAGTAACTTCGATCTTCCTGAACCCGAGGTCGGTGAAGCGGTTGATCATCTCCACTTTTTCCCCCGTGTCCACGACCTCGCGCTGGTTTTGCAGCCCATCCCTGGCCCAGCATTCGCAGATATTTACGCTTTTGGGATGGGTAATCATATCTTCCTCCTTTCTAACCATCCTCTTTCCCAAACCCGGGGAGAAAATCGATGTGTTTTTGCGCCGGGGCTTGAGGTGAAGCCATTTTTTCAGCAACCTAATCCGTCTTCAAGCCCAGTTGATGGCAGATGATCCGGCGTTGAATTTCTGAAGTCCCCTCTCCAATTTTCAGTTGCCGGGCATCCCGCCAGTACCGCCCGACGGGGAACTCGCGCATCTGCGAGTAGCCGCCAAAGATCTGCATGGCCTCGCTGGTCACTTTTTCAGCCATTTCCGTGGCGAAGAGCTTGGCCATGGAGGCTTCCAGGGTGCACGGCTTTTTTTGATCGATCATCCAGGCCACCCGGTAAATCATGGTCCGAGAAATCTCGATCCAGGTGGCCATGTCCGCCAGCTTGAACCCAATGGCCTGGAACTGCCCGATGGGCCTGCCGAAGGCCACCCGTTCGCCGGCGTACCGGAGGGCGGCTTCAAAGGCCGCCCGAGCCACCCCCGTGGCCCCCGCGGCAACTACCACTCTTCCCTCCACCAGGGTTTTCAATATGTCCCGGAAACCCCCCTCCCGCCGGCCCACCAAGTTCTCTTCGGGAATGAGGCAGTCCTCAAAGATCAACTCGGCGGTCTCGGAGGATCGGCTCCCTTCCTTCTTCAGCTTCCGCGAGATCTGAAACCCAGGGGTTCCCCTCTCGACCACAAAAAGACTGATCCCTTCGAACCCTTTTCTTCGATCGGTATAAGCCGCCGCCAGGACATAATCGGCAAAGGTCCCGTTGGTTACGAACATTTTGGAGCCCCGAAGAAGATAGGCGTTCCCGGACTTTGTCGCTCGCGATTCGATGGATTGAATGTCCGAACCGGCGTTGGGCTCGGTCAAGGCGAAAGCGGCGATCTTCTCTCCCCGAACGGCCGGGACGAGGAAACGAGCCTTCTGCTCCTCCGTTCCCAGGGCAAACAGGGGGAAAGTCCCTAAGTGGGCGTGGGCAAAGAGGGAGGTAGCAATGCCCCGGCAGACGCGAAATAGCTCCTCCGCCCAGATGCATTCTGAAATCTTATCCGCCCCGCTCCCGCCGTAGACCTCCGGGTAGCGTATGCCCAGGTAGCCCAGCCGGCCCATCCGGAGAAAAAGCTCCAGGGGAAAACACTCCTCTTCTTCGGCTTTTTCCACCAGGGGAGCGATTTCTTTTTCGGCGAAATCCCGAATCGCTTTCTGAAAAATCCGTTGCTCCTCGGATAGATCAAAATCCATGTTTTCCCCCGCCGCTCTTGCGGAACATTTCGCGAAGATCGGTTTTGAGAACCTTCCCCGTAATGTTTTTCGGCAAAGACGGCAGGAAGGTCGCAGATTTAGCTCGCTTGAACGCCGCCAGCTTGCCGCGGCAAAACTCAAGGACCTCTCTCTCGGAGCAATCCGCCCCTTCCCGCAGCACCACCACGGCCTTCACGGCCTCGCCCCAGCGATCATCCGGAACTCCCACAACGGCCACTTCTTTCACCGCCGGATGAGCCGCCATCACTTCTTCCACTTCCCGGGAGTAGATGTTTTCTCCGCCGCTCTTAATCACATCCTTTTTCCGGTCCACCAGGAAAAGATATCCCTCTTCATCCCTCCGCGCCATATCTCCGGTGTGGAGCCATCCTCCGCTCAGAGCCTGCTGGGTCTCTTCCTCCATTTTCCAGTACCCTTTCATCACATTGGCCCCCCGCACCGCGATCTCTCCCGCTTGCCCGGGGGGTACTTCCCTCCCTTCTTCGTTCACGATGCGGACTTCCACGTTGAAAACCGCCCGTCCGCAGGAGCGCAATTTCCTCTCCACCTCTTGGGGGGCTCCCTCGTGGTCTCCGGGGCTCAGAGAGGAGATGAGAGGACTGGCCTCGGTCAAGCCAAAGCCGAGAGAATATTGGCAGGGAAAAGCTTGCCGCGCCCGAGCGAAGAGTTCCGCGGAAAGGCAGGCGCCGCCATAAAAAATCGTCCGGAGAGAGGTTACATCGAATCGCGCCAAATCCGGACAGGCCAGGAGGTCATGGATCATCGTGGGCACGATCCATGTGCAGGTGACCTTCTCCTTCTGCACGGTTTCCAGGAAAAGGATTGGATCGAAACGGGGGATCATAACATTGGTGCCGCCCACGGAGAGGATCTGAAGAAAATATTCCACATCGGCGATGTGGTACATGGGCGCGGCATTCAGGAAAACATCCTGGCAGGTGAACCGGCGCTCGAAGATTCCCGTGAGGGTGTTGGCCATGATGTTCCGATGGGTCAACAGAACGCCTTTGGGGTCTCCGGTTGTGCCACTGGTGTACATTTGAATAGCCACCTCTCCGTCATCGAAATCTCTTTCTATCCTGCGGGGGGAACTTGCCGCCACCAGTTTTTCGTAGTCCTCAAAACCTTCTTCCTCGAGGCCCCAGCCGATCCGGGACCGCAACTGCGACAGCGCCCCGGCCATCGCCCGCAGAGTTTGGCGAAAGGGGCTCCCCGCAAAGAGAATCATGGCTTCGCTGTGTCGAATCAGCCGGATGAGGTCCTGGGGAGACAAACGCACGTTGAGCGGAACCAGCACGGCCCCGAGCGTGGCTGCGGCCAGGTAGATCTCAGCGAAACGGTGGCAGTTGGGAAGGAGGGCAGCAATCCGCTCTCCCCGCCGGATTCCCCGGCTGAACAGGCCGTCGGCCAGGCGGTTCACCCGGTCCATCAATTGCCCGTAGCGGATCCGTTCCGGGCCGCATACGCAGGCCACCCGATCCCCATAAAATTTCGCCGAGCGGCTGAGAATATCCTGCAATCGCAAAGGGGGTCTTCCTTCTTCGCCTTCATCCCTTTCCCGGTGAAGGCAGGGTAAAGTCTCCAAACGTTAAAAGGGATTCAAATCAACGGCGCCTCCTTCATTTTCTGCCTCTGCCAGTACCCGAAAAGGAGCGCCGGGACCAGAATCGCCAGGCCTATAAGCTCGCTCGTCCGCTGGGGAGCGGCGAGAAGAAGTCCGGAGATAAACACCGGAATCCGTATGGAGAAACCAATCTTCCCCAGCCTGAAAATATACCCCTCCAAACTTCCGCTAATCAGGTAGATCCCTATAAAGCCGGTGATCACCGAAAGGACGATATCCAGAGTGGAACCAATCAGGATGAGCGCGGGGTTAAGGACGAAGAAGAAGGGGACAAAATAGATGGACGACCCCAGGCGCATGGCCGCATATCCGGTCTCCATGGCTCCCGCGCCGGCGATGGGAGCGGCAGTAATGGCCGCGAGGGCCACCGGAGGGGTTATAAAGGAGACCAGCCCCCAGTAAAGGACAAAGAGATGGACGGCAATAGGATTCAGCCCGATGGTAACCAGTGCCGGAGCGAGAGTGATGGCCAGGAAAATATAGCAGGCCGTTGCGGTCATCCCCATGCCGAGGATAAAACTGGTCAAGGCACCGAGCAAAAGAAGAAGGACCATATTCCCGCCGGCAAAGGCCACCAGTTCGCGGGAAAAAGAGTGGGCGACCCCGGTCATGGATAGAGCGCCGATCACCAGGCCGATTCCGATTAGGATGGCGGTTAATTGAGCCATGATCTTCCCGCAATCAGCAAAAAAATTCAGAAAGTCTCCGAGCGACAGCCGGGTTTCCAAGCGGAATTGGGCGCATATAAACAGGATCAACATGGCGAAGAAGGGCGCTTGCGCCTCCGTCTTCAGGAAGAAAATCAAAATCACCAGGGCCAGCAGGGAAAAACAGTAGAACCACCCATTCTTCAAGGTAATCCAGAGGGAGGGAAGTTCCTCCCGACTCAGCCCTTTTAAACCGGCCCTTCGCGCATAGGCATCCACCTGAAAGAAGAGGCCGGCGTAGTAGAGAATGGCGGGGACAATCGCCGATAGCACCACGGTCGAATAAGGAACCGCTAAGAAAGAGGCCATGACGAATGCCGAAGCTCCCATCACGGGGGGCATCAAGGCCCCCCCGGTTGAAGTAACCGCCTCAATGGCGGCGGCATAATGGGGAGGATAACCGGCCTTTTTCATGGCCGGGATGGTGAAGGGTCCATCCACCAGGACGTTGGAAATCACGCTCCCGCTCATGGTGCCGAAGAGTGCGCTGGATATAACGGACACTTTCGCCGGCCCCCCCTTGGCCCCGCCCATGAGGGCGAAGGCAAAGTCCAGGAAAAACTTGCCTCCCCCCGTAGCCTGCAAAGCTACACCAAAGAGAACAAAACCAACCAGTAGGCTCCCTACCACCTGCATGGGGATTCCCAGCATGCTTACGTTGCTCATGGAATGATATCGGGCCGTAGCCAGGAGGGAAAATTCGGCCCCCTCCAGGAATCCGGGCATGGAGGCCGCAAAGAGGGGGTAAAAAGAGAAAAACCCGCAGGTCACCGCCAGGACCAGGCCGGTGGCCCGCCGCACAACCTCCAAGGCCATGAGCCAAAGCCCGACGCTAAGGATCGTGGGCAGGGGTGGGGCCTGGAATTCCCATCCTTTCAGGGCAATTTCCTGGGCCATAAAAGCAAGATAGATCGACGTTCCAAAGCTGAGGAAAAATAAGAGATAGTCATACCAGGGAATTTTCCCGCGAGCCCTTCGGTGCGCCGGGAAAATAAGGAATACCAGAGGAACATAGAACCCGACGAGGCAGTAATAGTAGGCGGTTTCGATGAGCATGAACCCGAAGGGCTTGAGCAGAAAAATCTGCAGAATAGCCAAGGCAAGGGCCAGGACGGAGAAAAGGATCAGCACTACCTTCCAGGAAAAGGGAAGGCTTCTTGAAATTCCTTCTTCGCTCATGGGCGGCCCCCCCTCCTTTTTCTCTTTTTTCATCGGCTTAATATTCAATCATCCAACCTCTGGCTTTCCGCTTATCATTCCAGAATTTGGAGAATTCCTTATCCTTGATCCCCTTTTCTTTGGCCTCCGCAATCGTTTTATCCCACTCCTTTTTAACTTCTTTCATGTGTTCGATGAGTTGATTGTTCCAAACATCGTGATCGGGTTTCCAGATCCCGATCTCCCGGTAATATTTAACCGCCCCTTCATGGAAAGGACAGTTGCCCGGGGGAACGCCCGATTTCTCCGCTTTCCAGTAGGGCATGGCCTTATGGGCGTCCTTGTACAGGGGGTAGGCTTCATGAATCGCTTTGGCCAGGGCATAAACCTCTTCGGCCTTGGTCTTTTCGAAAGTAACCATGTTGGGGTAACGGTAGGACCAGACCTCATCGGGCTTCCCCTTGGTAAATCCGGGACCGCTGTCCCACAGGACCGGCCCCAACCAGGGGGTGATTGCCTGCATCCGGGCCCATCCTTGTTTGTCCTTATGGGGATAGATCACATGAGCGCATCCCCGTGAGGAACTTTCCAGTTCCAACAGGATGGGGGCATCGTGGCCGGCGATGGCCGCATCCACTTTTCCCTCGATGAGCCCCCGCAGGGACGCCGCGTAGCTGGGGAAATCCACTTTCTTTACGTCGGCATAAGTTAGATTGGCAAAGGCCAGCGTGGAAATGGCTTTTACATTCAGGGTGGAAGCCCCCATGACCCAGGCCACCCGTTTTCCCTTGAGCGTGTCGGGAGTGGTGATCCCGGATTCCTTGGTAACAGCCATGACTGTAACAAAGGGAACCGCAAGGACCTGCCGGAGGGGCTGGGGCCCTTTGTCCAGGGCGTTACATTCATAGAGACCCTCGATGTAGAAAGCCGACTCATCCCCCATATTCGCGTAATTGGCTGAACCGCTGAGCAAAGGCATAAACCGGCCGATGGACGTCCCGGAAGGGATGACCCTGATCTTGGTTCCGTACTTTTTCATCAGTCCATCGGCGATGGTTGCCGTCTGAACATATCCGGTAGAACCCACGTCGTAGGCCGTCCAGAACATCCGGTCGGGCAAATTGGGCAAAGTCTCGGCCGCCCAAATCGGGGAAACCAATAAAACCACGGAAAAAAGAATAAACACTCCTGTGATCCATCGCTTTTCTTGCGTCATTGGAAACCCTCCTCTTAATATTGGATTTTTATTCCCCGAGTCCCCTGCTCATCGGGCTTTTCATGACCTTCGACCAGGACCCCTCAGGGAGGAGACTGAGCCATTTTTTTACTGGCCTCGGCCATAAAATCGTTTTAACTCTTTCTTATCAATTTTCCCCCCCGGGTTCTTGGGCAAAGATTCCACGAATTCCACGAATCGGGGCTTTTTATAGCTGGCGAGGTGTTCCTTGCAAAAACGGATGATCTCCTCCTCTTCGGTCTGCATACCCCCGCGGAGAACTACCACAGCCTTGACGCTTTCCCCCCAGTACTCATCCGGAACGCCGATGACCGCTGCTTCCAGGATGGCGGGATGGGTGTGGAGGATTTCCTCGATTTCCCGCGGGTAAATGTTGCGGGCTCCGCTGATGATCATGTCCTTTTTCCGGTCAACGATATAGAGATATCCATTCTCGTCTTTCATTCCCACGTCGCCGGTATGGAGCCACCCGTTTTGCAAGGTCTCTCTCGTATCTTCCGGGCGTTGCCAGTATCCTTCCATGGGCGCATTCAGCCTGGCCACGATTTCCCCCCGGGAACCAGGCTGGGTCAACGTAACTCCTTGCTCGTCTACAATCTCCACCAGGGTGCCCAAGGTCGGGCGCCCGGCTGAGGCCAACCGCCGCTTGGCTTTTTCACCCCCGGCCATGGATCGCCGGTGGTCCTCGGGAGAAAGAACGGAAATGCCGCTGCCGCAACACTCCGTTGCTCCGTATCTTTGCAAAAAAGCGCATTGAAAGACTTCGTAAGCTTTTTCTAAGGTGGCCAGAGGCATGGCCGATCCTCCGTAAATTACTAAACGAAGGGCGGAATAATCATATTTTCTAACTTCCGGATGGTTGACCAAAGCATGAATCATGGTAGGGTAGGCATAGAGGACCGAAACCTTTTTCTCCTCCAGGGTCTTCAGGTAGGCCTGGGGGTCGAAGGACTCCCGGAGAATGAGGGTATTGGACATCAGGAAGGCCCGGATCACGGTGGCAAATCCCCCGATATGATAGAGCGGAACGGGGCCAAGCCAAATATCCTCGTATCCCATTCCCGGCGTATCGATCACGGTACTCAACAGGTTCTGCCAGAAACGGCCGTGGGAATAGATGGCCGCCTTGGGAATGCCCGTGGTACCCGCGGTATA
>CAZIDC010000102.1:0-8550 GCA_964537885.1 uncultured Syntrophaceae bacterium
TTTTAGTTGCGGCTATGCCGCACTATGAACTTCTCGGATAGGAACCGAGGAATTTCAGAAAAAGAACATTCTTCTTTAATGCAGAAACAGCCTCATCAATGAGGGAGTCCGTGGCATGGCCCTCTAAGTCCAAAAAGAAAACGTATTCCCACGGTTTATCTTTTATGGGCCGGGATTCGATCTTGGTCAGATTGATTGACTGTTCGGCCAACGGTTTCAGAACCTGGTAGAGAGCCCCCGGTGCATCGGCGATGGAAAAGAGCAGAGAGGTCTTGTCCCTTCCGGTCCGTTCCGCAACCTGCTGGCCAAGGACCAAAAAGCGCGTATAGTTGTGGAGGTAATCTTCAATCCCTGACTCAATGACTTCCAGGCGGTAGAAGCGGGAGGCAACGGAGCTGGCCACGGCTGCGGCCCGGGGATCACCGGCAGCCATTTGAGCGGCCTTCGCCGTGGACAGAGTTTCGGTCAGCTTGGCCTGGGGCAGGTTTTTCCTCAACCATTGACGGCACTGAGCCAGCGCTTGCGGATGGGAATAGACTCTTTCGATCTCCTCGGGTTTCCCTTTTTGGGAGAGGAGGTCATGGGAGATCCGGATTAAAATTTCGCCGCAGATCTTCACCTCCGAATCGATGAACATATCCAGGGTGCGATTGACCACGCCTTCGGTGGAATTTTCCACCGGGACAACTCCGAAGCTGGCCTTTTTCCTTTCTACCGCTTCGAATACATCCTGGATGGACTCTTTGGGCACCGCGTTGGCGGAGCTTCCAAAGCGCTCGATGCAGGCCAAGTGAGTGTGGGTGGCCGGCGGCCCAAGATAGACCACGGTCAGCTCCCCCTCCAGGGAACGGCAGGCTGAAATAATTTCACCGAAAACCGCAGCCACGGCCCGCCGGGGAAAGGGGCCCGAGTTTCCCGCCTCCAAGCGCCTTAAAATCTCTCCTTCCCTCTCCGGGTTGTAGGAAGCCATCTGGAATTCCGTTTTTATCCTGCCGACCTCACGGGCGATCTCTGCCCGTTCATTCAGGAGATGGAGGATTTGCCCATCCAATGAATCGATCTTCTCCCGGAGGGCGCTGATCTTTTTTTCGGACACGATTATTCCCCCTGACATGCTTTTTGCCTGAGCCAATGATCGGCCAACACGATAGCAACCATCGCTTCCCCGACCGGATTGATCCTGGGAATGGCCGAAACATCATGGCGCCCTCGAATTCTTAGGGAAACCGGCTGATGGGAATGGTCAATGGTCCGCTGCTCCAAAGAGATGGAAGGGATCGGTTTCACGGCCACCCGCAACAAAAGATCCGCTCCGGAGGATATTCCGCCCAAAATCCCGCCGGCGTCATTCTTGGCCATTCCTTCCGGGGTCAGAGGATCATTGCTCTGGGAACCCCGCATCCGGGCCGCCTGAAACCCCGCACCCACTTCCACTCCCCGCACGGCCCCGATGGACATCAGCCCTTTGGCTAAATCGGCTTCCAGCTTGTCAAAAACCGGCTCGCCCAATCCGGCCGGGCAACCCCGGACACGAATTTCCACGATGCCTCCCAGTGAATCTCCCTGAAGCCTGGCCTTGGCCATCTCTTCTTCCATTTTTTTCGCCGCTTCCCGATCCGGGCAGCGAAGACCGTTCCGTTCGATTTCCGGAATCTCCATCTTCTCGGCCCGAATTCCTCCCAGCTCTAAGGTGTAGGCCATTACTTCGATCTTCTCTTTGCTCAAGATCATCTTGGCCACGGCGCCCGCGGCCACTCTTCCCACCGTCTCCCGGGCGGATGCTCTTCCCCCGCCCCGGTGGTCCCGGATGCCATACTTGGCCTGATAAGTGAAATCGGCATGGCCGGGACGGAAAATTTCCCGCAGTTCTTCGTAAGGAGAGGAATCGACATCATCGTTCCGGACCAGGAGGGAAAGGGGCGTTCCCGTAGTTTGCCCTTCAAAGACTCCCGAGAGAATTTCCACCCGGTCTTTCTCCTGGCGGGGGCTTGATCCTCCTCCCTGCCCGGGCTTTCTCCGGTCCAGTTCCTTCTGAATATCCTCGGCAGCAAGGGCCATCTTCGGCGGGCAGCCGTCAATTACAACTCCCAGTCCTTTCCCGTGGGATTCACCCCAGGTGGTGATCCTGAAAAGCGTTCCGAAAGAATTCCCTCCCATTCAACTCCTCCTCATCCTCTCTTGGACAATCGCCATTATCCGTTCCACCACTCCGGCAACATCTAAACCTGAAGTGTCAAGTTCAACATCCGCAGCTTCCTTATAAATTGGGTTGCGGAAAGCCATTATTTCCTCCAGCTCTTCTATTGTTCCTTTCCCCGTCAGCGTCGGCCTGCTGGCCGCGGTCCGGGAGTCTTCGCTCATCCTTTGGCAAAGGACTTGCTTATTCGCTTTCAGCCAGATAACCAGACCATTTCCCTTGAGGGCCAGCACGCTTTCCGAGTCGAGCACGGCCCCCCCGCCCGGAGCGATAACCAATCCCTCCTCCAGGGAAACTTCTTTTACGATTCTTTTTTCCACCGCCCGGAAATGGTCCCATCCCTTTGACTTCACGGCCTCTTCGATAGAAGCCCCCAGGCGCTTTTCGGCCAGCTCATCCGTATCCATAAAGGTTTTACCCAGAGAGGCAGCCAGCTTCCTCCCCACGGTGCTTTTCCCGGCACCTCGGGTACCGATTAAGACAATGTTCATAAAAATACATGGTTCGAGGATTCAAGGGTTCCTGGGTTCCAGGGCTTTTTTTCTTATTTTTTCACTTGACCCCTTGAACCCTTGCCCCCTTGGCCCCTCTTAATAAAGTTTTTGCAGCGTTTCCCAGAATTCCGGGAACGATTTATCCACGCACCGCTCCCCTTTGATCTTGACTCCGGGAACGGCCAGCCCGGCGACGGCAAAACTCATGGCGATGCGGTGGTCGTTATAAGTCTCGATCTCTCCGCCTTGAGCTCCTCCCCCTTGTACTTTCAGCCAGTCTTTTCCCGTTTCTACCCTGATTTTCAATCTACCCAGCTCGTTCGCTAAGGCCTGGATGCGGTCTGACTCTTTCAAGCGAAGATGACCAATGTTTTTGATCACCGTTTGACCCGCTGCCAATGCCGCAATAACGGCTAATGTCGGAACCAGGTCGGGCATGGTATTCATATCAATTTCAACTCCCCGGAGGCTTTTTCCCTGCACCTCGGCCCAATTCTCTCCCCGGATTACTCCGCATCCCATTTGTTCCAGAATATTCACAAAGCCGGCGTCCCCTTGAACCGAAGCGGGGCGGAAATTTTCCACCCTTACCCTTCCCCGCGTGATGGCCGCCGCCGCCAGGAAATAAGAAGCGTTGGAAGCATCCCCTTCCACTCGATAGGTCCGGGGAAGGTATCGCTGACCCGCCGGCACCAAAAAAGAATGATCCCCGGCTAACTGAACTTCAACGCCAAAGCTGGCCATAACGTCCCTGGTCATGTCCACGTAAGGCTTGGAGGACAATGGGCCTTCCACCTCCAATCGCACATCCCGCTGTCCAAGGGGTCCAATCATCAACAGGGCGGATAGAAATTGGCTGCTCTCTTGGCCGCGGATCCGGGCTCCCCCCCCTATGAGACCCTGGGATTCGACCACTACCGGTGGCAGACCATTCCCTTCCTGGGAATAGGCCTTTACACCCAGGGCAGCTAACCCATCCAGCAAATCCGCCATGGGTCGCTTTTTCATTCTTTCGCTCCCCCCCAGAAGGGTCCGCCCCTTTTTTAGAGAAGCCAGGGCCGTAAGGAACCTCATGGACGTGCCGGAATTGCCCACGTAAATTGTCGTTTCCCCGGGTTTTAACCGGCCGCCCGTTCCCGAGACGCGGAGAGCTCTTTCCTCCCGGGAAACAGGTATTCCGAATTTTTCCAATCCCGCGGCGGTTATATCCGTATCCTCGCTCCGCAAAGGACCGAGTAAAACAGACTCCCCCCCGGCCAGGGCGGACACGATAAGGGCCCGGTGCGTATAGCTCTTCGACCCCGGAACGGTTACGGTCGCGTCGCAATGCGGCAGCGGCTTAATTTCTACCATCGTTATTTCCCCGGCGATCTTTCTCTAAAAACTGGCATGGCGCATAGAGCTCGGAGGCGCGACATGAGGCCCTATGCTCATAACCAGAACCATTCTTCTTTAGCGGCTGGCTTCTGCCCCCAATGCTCTCCGGAGATCTCTTTTGATTTCTTCCAGATCCGGCCTTTTTCCCGTCCAGATTTCAATCTGGGCCGCCCCCTGCCGGGCGAGCATTGCCAGCCCGTCAATCGTCCGGCAGCCCCTTTCTTCAGCATCTCTAAGGAGTCGGGTCCGAAGAGGCCGATAGACAATGTCCATCACCGTCATCCCTTGCCGCAAAGCCTCTGGAGGGAAAGGGCTTTGCTCGCCGGTGGGGTGCATGCCCACAGAGGTGGCATTGACAACCACGTCGGCATCTGGTTTCCCAAGCTCGGAGAGGGGCCGGTGAACAAAACCCAATTCTTTAGCCAGAGCGTCGGCCTTCTCCCCGGAGCGATTGAAAATAGTGACCCGGCAGCCTCGTTCTTTCAAACCGAAGGCGATAGCCCGCGCCGCTCCGCCGGCTCCCAGGAGGAAAACCCTTTTATCCGTGAGATCGACTTTTTCTTCCAGGGCTTCCAGCGCTCCGCGCCAATCCGTGTTATACCCGATCAACTTTCCCTTCTCGTTGGCGACGGTATTCACCGCCTGGATCTTGGCGGCGACTTCCTCGAGCTGGTCAAGAAAAGGAATCACTTCGGTCTTGTACGGTAGGGTCACGCTTACTCCCCGGATCCCCAGTCCTCGGATCCCCTGGACGGCTTCCGCGAGACGGGTCACTTCAAAAGCCAGATACACCCCGTTAAATCCCAACCTTCGCAAAGCCCCGTTATGGAAGACCGGGCTCAGACTATGCCGCACCGGGTTCCCGATGACGCCGTAAAGTTGAGTTCCGGCATCGATCATCCTAATTTCTCCCAGATCTTCCTCATCGCGGAAACGGTCAACTGCCCGGGAGCAGATGTCTTTTCCCGCCCCAAAGAAGCAAACGTCCAGGCCGCTCCGGCCAGGGGGGCAAAGACCCGGCTCATCTTCCCCTTTTCTCCCATGCAGAAGGCCACGATTTTTTGCTTTCTTTCTGAGGCGTACGGTAGGAGAGATAGAATTCTCAAGTTGTCTTCGAAGGCGCGGGCCAGAGTGACAATCTTGACCACCCCGGCTCCAACCCGCATCATGCGCCCGAAGAGTCGGATAAGTTCCGCCAAAGAGGGCGTCCCCTGGCAGTCATGAAAAGAAAGAATCAAACGGGTGGGGTCGCTATGGTTGACCAATTCCCGCAGGAGGAAGGCCTTGGTGGCAACCTCCACGTCCACGAAGGAAGCGCCCAAGTCTATCGCCTCCTGTAAAACCGCCAGCCTCTTTTTCTCGTCCCCCGTATACCGGCCCCCTTCTTCCCGCCGCCGATGGGTAACGATGATCGGCTTTTCTCCCGCTTGCAAAAGCGGCTCTAATTTCGGTCTTTTTAAATAATCCATCCTGAGTTCAATAAGGTCGGCCAGCCGGTTGGCTTCCTTTATAGCGTTCCGAGCCTTTCCCATGTCCGTCTCGACGATGGGAACGCAGATTTTTCTTGCCTGATTATCTTTCCGATATGGTTTCATCAATCCTCACCCCGAAATGTCTTGCGGCCATCTCCCGGTAAACCAGAACCTCGCTCCCCTCTTTGATGTCGACCAGGGAAATCCCCTTTCCACCGGGCTGGGTGAGGCGGATCGTCTCGGCGTTTTGCACAATGATCGAAATGTTCTGCCCGTTTTCTTCGGCCTCCACCAGAGCCAGGGGGCGCCTTTCCACCTTGGCCCTGCCCACCACCGCTAAATAACTTTTCCCCTCGCCGTTTACAACCAAAGCCTCATCCCCGGCCCGGATTTCAGAGAGGTATTTGGTCTGCCCGCCGGCCAGGCGAATATAGGCGTGGACAGGGCCGGCATTGACCCGGAAGGGACGGGTATTGACAAAGGGATTCTCCAGGCTTTCGGAGTGCACTAAGAAGAGGGCCTGGCTGCTGTTGCCCACTAACATGCCTTCCCCCGGCGCCATCGAAGAACAGGTATCAACGCAAACCCTGTCCCCCAGGCCCAGCGGTTCGATTCTTTTAACTCGGGCCGGGAGAAGTTCGAATTGCTCACTCTCCCTTTTCAGGGCAGGGATGATCTGGCGGACCACCCCGGGATCCGGGACGTTCAGCACGACCCCTTCTACTCCCTTTTCGAGGATGGAAAAAGCCGTCTGGCCTTCTTTGGCGCCGGCAACCTCTAAAAAAAGATTCTGCGTCCGGCTCAATAGATTTTCCAGGGGAATGATCGTCCAGTCTCCCCCTTTAACAACCACTTTCTTTGACCGGCTCAGGTTGACAATTTCCTCTTCATCCCCTTTATCCCGGACTTCTTTCTCCACCACATCCCGTCCTACGACAAAGTCCCCGTCCTCGGCCACGGTGGGGACAAGACCCATCTTCTTTACCTCGGCAAGAATTCCCGCTTCCACCCAGAGGGCATCGGCTCCGCTCTCGATGGCGGCTTGCGCTAAGGCCACGTTCCAGGGAATCACTTTTACCCAAACTTTTTTCTTCATTACCTCAATCCCTTCAGTTGGCCAGCTCTTTCAAGCCTTCTTCGACCGTGGAGCCGTCATGCACGATTTTAATGATGGACCGAACGATCTTTTCCGGGTCTTTGTGCTGGAAAGCATTTCTCCCGATGGAAACTCCCGCTCCCCCGGCCATCGTCGCCCCTTTTACCATTTCCAGAATGTCCCGGTCCGTCTCCATTTTTTCCCCGCCGGCAATGACCACGGGGACAAAACAACCCTCAACCACTTCCCGGAAGCTCTCCGGAGAACCGGTGTAAGGAACTTTCACGATGTCCGCTCCCAGCTCCGCTCCGACTCGTGCCGCATGCTTGACCACCTTGGCGTCAAACCCGTTCTTCACTTTTGGCCCCCTCATGTACATCATGGCTAAGAGGGGCATCCCCCATTCGGTGGTACTCTTGGCTACCTGCCCGAAGTCTTTCAACATGGTCTTTTCATCTTCCGCCCCGATGTTGACATGAATGGAGATCGCATCCGCTCCCAGCTTGATGGCCTCCTCCACGCTGCAAACCAGGACCTTGCAGTTCGGGTCGGGCGCCATACACGTACTCGCGGAAAGGTGAATGATCAGCCCTACATCCTTGCCGCCCCTCCGGTGACCGGCTTCAACCAGGCCCTTGTGAATCACGATGGCGTTAGCCCCCCCGCTGGCTATGGCGTTGATTGTCTTGCGCATATCCGTCAAACCGGCCATCGGACCCAGGGTTACACCGTGGTCCATGGGGATGATCACCGTTTTTCCGGAAGCGCGGTCCATGATCCTCTCCATCCGTATTCGCTTCCCAACCATCTCTTCCCTCCTCTTTTTTATTTTTAGTAAGAATCATTCCCCGCTGAAAACGCGAAAATCAAAAGCCGAACGAAAATTTAATTTTCCGTAGTCATTTTGATTTTTACTGCTTCTCAGCGATCTCCGCATGCTCGGCGGTGCAAGGTCCTTAAAATAAAAAAGCCGTGAGAAGAAATCCCACGGCTCAAAATAAAAAGGCCGTGGGTAGCACTCGGTCTACCCACGGCCTCGATCAGCTATTTACTCCCCTTAGCTTCCCGGCGGCAGGCAGACCCCGGCATAATAAAACCAAAAGTAATACCCGCAGCCAAATTCAAAATTTATAAGTTGTTCCATTTTTATTCCCGAATTAATTTTATATCTCTTTTAACACGAAGGAAAATAGCTTGTCAAGAAAAAAATTGAGACCGCATGGGGAATCTATTTTTATACGCTTAATCCAGAGGGAATTTAGCCGTTCAAAACGGCCGCGTTCATTTTGCCCCTTTGGGCAAAGATGTGTTCCGCGACCCGCCTTTGGGCTTTCGGTTCGAGGTTCAAGAATTTTACACCCATGCCGCGGCGTAAAGCCTTCGTTTCATACCCGTATTTGTTGGTCCAGATCACTTTGCAATCCACTTCAATCGGCCCTTTGCCGTCAGCCAGGTGAAGTTTCAGCGGAAATTGTTCCCCTAAATCCAGCGGGTTTTCGGTCCGGATAAAGACGCCCCCACTTAATAAAGAATCGGGCGAGTCAAAGGAATCGTCCTCAAATTCCAACTGTAATTTTTCACCGGCTGTCCCTTTAGATTGTTGAGGGGTATCCAATTCTCCCGTCAAAGTAATGACGCCGATTAACTCTTCACCCTTTTCCTCATTGTGGATCTCATTGGGCCGCTCTTCCACAAATTCCACATCCGGCAACAACTTCCCAATGTGCTCTTCTGCGCGCCGGCGCTCTTCCTCTCCCAGGCCCACCAGCTGGTTCAAAATATTATCCAGATACCCTTCGTACTCCTTCCGGAAGCTGGCCCCCTTTTGCAGCTCCTCTTCCAGATGCTTGATCTCTAAAGAGATAGAAACGTGGCTCCCAAATATGGAAAGAAATTGCAGATCCTTATCATTAA
>CAZIDC010000103.1:0-6950 GCA_964537885.1 uncultured Syntrophaceae bacterium
CGAACGAATGGAAAAATACCGGCGGGAAATGGAAAAATTTTATAGCAATCCCTGAGGGGTATCGACCGCCATTGCGGCTCTAACGCCAACGGAACAAATAGAAGAGGGGCGATCTTTACCGCGGAGGAAAAGATCAGAATCACGCCTTGACCTAAATGACCAGAATAAATATTCCGACGACGGTACTGATGACTCCCAAGATTTTCTGTTTGTCCATGCTGGCGGAGAACAACGGAATGGCCAGAAAGGTAATGAACAGAACATTCGTGTTTCTTATCGCTTCATGGTACCCTGGATTGGGAGCAAGTTCGATCCCTTTCACATTCAACAAATTAACCGCAAAGGCAAAAAAAGCGCAAGATAAGACAACCGGCAAGAAAAACCTCAGTTTGGCTTTATCCTGGAAATAATCCCTTACATCCTTGCGACAAATGAAAGAGAAGAACAGGAAATTGACAATGTATATACAAAGACAAATTTCCGGGGGAGAAAACCCAAGCAGGGTTGCTTTTTTCATGCCCAATACAGTCAGGGTATAACCTGCCAAAGCGATGAAAGCGAGGGGAACCCAATAATTCTTTGGGGCTGAATCCCTGATCCTTTTTTCCTGGGAAGAAGGTTTCCTTTGGATCACAAGAGCAACGATCCCGGCGAGGATCAAAAAGATTCCCGCAAGCTTTATAAAATGAAATTGGCTTTGAAAAAGAAAAACCGAAAAGAGGGTCACCGGGAGAATGCTGGAATTTCTTATAGAAGTTGAAAAGCCAGGATTCGGCGCCCTTTTGATTGCTTCAAAGTCGGCCCAATGGCCAATGGACGAGAAGATGCCCGCAAAGGTCCCCGCTGCCAGGAAACTGAGGAATTTCTCTGAACGCAAGACCATATGGAGGGAGGGAGCCGTCGCCGCAAAAAAACCCAGCAAGGCAAACCCGATCATAAAGAGGAGGATCTGTTTGGGAGCGAATCCCCTGTCGGTCAACCATCTGATACCAAGGTATAATCCCACAAAAAGGAATGATGACAGAATCGAATAAACAAACCAGGGCATTTTTCCCCCTTATTTATCCTCCTTCGCCACCGGCTCTCTTGGGCTCATCTCCGGCCTGGTCTCTCTCCGCCCCCCGGATTAGGCGCGAAACGTTGTATTCCATCACGAGGTCACCTTTTTGGTTGCGAACCTGATGGCGGTAGCGCACAATCCCGCCCCCGCGCTTTTTAACCGCCTTGGTATCAAGGACCTCAACCCTGACCTGGATTGTGTCTCCCACCTTTACCGGGGCGAAAAGCCTCATCTGTTCCAAGCCAATAAAAGCCATTCCCGTGGTATGGAGGATCCCCGTCTGGACGGTCAGTCCCTCGGCCATGCTGAATGTGAGACTACCGGGGGCGATCCGCTGGCCATACAGGCTCTCTTCCCGAATATACTCGGCGTCTATGAAAAGGGGCTCGAGGAGCCCTACGAGGCAGACGAATTGGATAATGTCGGTCTCGGTAATCGTCCGCCGGCCGGTCACAAACGAATCACCCGGATGAAACCCTTCAAACGGAATACTGGTCTGCATTTGCTCTCCTCAAGATGATGGACTCATAGATACTGGGGTAAGATTGTGACCTTGTACTGGGATTTAATCGTCCTTTTGGCGACTGGATCTTCCATTTCCAGCTCGTAGGAGTCTCCGTAGATCAACCCGCTGGCAGTGGCGATCGTCCCTGAATAGAGGACGAATCCCTTTCCTTTGATCCCGCCCCTATTGGGCATTTTATCCAGCAGTTCTTCCGGACCAAGAATGGAGGCCAGAGGGGCCTCCTGATAAAGGGTCTTTTGGCTATCTTTGTGAACCCAGCAGCGCAGGACCAATTTATCCCAATGGTCCTTTACCTCGAGGTAAGGCCAGCATTCCGGCGCCAACCATTTGGCATACATCTGCTTGGACCCGGGGATGGACTTCGTCTCTACGTCCCGGTCAGTGTGGTCACTACCGACTGTAACCCAGATTTCCTCCCCTTTACAGAGAAGGACGTATTCGATCTCACCCGAAGACTGGGAGCTTACGACACTGATCTCGTCGTCCGTGGTCAGCAGATAGGTGGAGAAATTCATATAGATGGGAATGCGGTCAGGTCCTGGAATGCCCAATTTACCAAGCTCTTCTATGTGCGCCTGGAGGGCCTTCTGGTCTTTTCCCACCCAGCCGCTGCAAACTAAGTGATCGGCAGAAAAAATTAGGTCTTGGGAGCCTTGTCTGCGGTTGATTTTCATGAAAAGCTTCTTCGGAGTAATCATTCTTTCTTTTCTCCTTTCCTTACCATTCAGAAAAAGGTTGTCCAACTCCGGGCCTGCGCCGCTCTTCGTCCACGGCCGGGCTACTTCAGGAGGTTGGGAATAAACATGACCATGCCCGCCCAGTAGGTGGTGATGGCGAGGATGGTGGTGAGTACCACGATCATGGGGGTGAGGTCGCGCATCATTTCCCGGATGGTCAGCTTGGCGATGGCCGTAGTGACGAAGAGCACAACCCCCACGGGGGGAGTAATCATCCCGATCGTGAGGTTCACCGCGAGGATGATGCCAAAGTGAATGGGGTCAACCCCGACGGAGGTCGCCAGCGGCAGCAAGAACGGGGTGAAGATGACCAGGGCGCTGATGGTGTCAATGAAGGTCCCCACGACGAGGAGGATTAGGTTGATCACAAGGAGCATCCCGAACCAGCCGAGGCGGAGATCGGCAAGGTCGGCGGCCACCTGCTGGGGGATGCCCTGCACCGTGAGGATCCAGGAGAAGATGGAGGCCGTGCCCAGGATGAAGAGGATCTTGCCGGTGAGGAGGCCGGTCTCGTAGAAGATGCGGGGAAGGTCGCGCCAGGCAAGTTCCCGGTACACAAAGAGGCCGAGGGCGAGCGCATAAACCACGGCCACCACCCCCGATTCGGTCGGGGTAAAGATCCCGCTGATGATCCCGCCGATGATGATGATCGGCATGAGCATGGCGAGGAGCGCATTCATGAATCCCCGGACAATCTCCGCCAAAGCGGCCCGCTCCTCCCTCCCCTTGTAGCCTCGTTGCTTCCCCACGTAGTAGGAGTACGCCATCAGGCTCCCGCCCATCAGGACCCCGGGGAGGAAACCCCCGGCGAAGAGCATGGCGATGGAAGTGTTAGTCATGGCCCCGTAAATGACCATGGGGATACTGGGGGGAATGATGGGCCCGATGGTCCCAGCAGCCGCTACCAGCGAGGCGCTGAACGGGGGATGATAGCGGTTGGCGATCATCGTGGGGATAAGCAGTCCCCCGATGGCCGCGGCATCGGCGACGGCGGAGCCGGAAACGGCGGCAAAGAACATGCACGCCACCACCGCCACCATGGCCAGCCCCGAGGTGAAGTGGCCGACGAGGGCCTGGGCGAAGTCTACCAGGCGGCGGGAGATGCCGCCGCGGGACATCAGCTCGCCGGCGAGGATGAAGAGGGGCACGGCCACCAAGGTGAAGGTGTCCACTGCCGTCCACAGGCGCTGGGCGATGACGATGAGCGGAACGTCCATCAGGAGGAGCCCGATGAGGGAGGCTACCCCCAGGCTAAAGGTGATGGGCACGCCAATCAGGAAAAAAACGAAGAGGAGAGGAATCAGCCAGACCATCAACTCTCCCCTTTCTGGCAAAGATAGTCCACCAGCCCCAGGACCAAGTAGAGGAGCATGAGGGCCCCGCTGGCGGGCACGACGAGGTAAAGGTACCGGAAGGGGATCTGCATGACTGGGGTCATCTGCACGCCGGTAGCCCGGACGAGGACAACCCCCTCCCAGGTTACGAAGCCGAGGAAGATCCCAACGAGGAGCGACCCGAAAACGGTGATCGATCGAGCCATTCCCTTCGGCAGAAGGACGAGGATGACATCGATATTGAGGTGGGTCTTCTCCCGCACCGCGATGGTGGCCCCGACGAAGATGGAGTAGACGAAAGCGATGCGCGAGACCTCTTCTGTCCAGGGCAGGGGGTACTTGAATACGAAACGGATCAGCACCTGGAGGAAGATGCTCGTCGTGAGGATGGCCACGAGCAGCCAGAGTACGTGTTTAAGGGCACGATCCAGGATGACCAGCACGATTACCCCTCCGGCAGCCGCGTGGCCACGGGCGGGCATGCCCTTTCCGTGGCCGGCGCCGCCGCCCGGCTATTTCGTATCGCGAATCCGCTGGACGAATTCGAGCGGCACCTGGTCAGCGGTCAAATTCGGGACGTCCTTGGTGGCCTCCACGAACTTGGCCTTATCCACCGTATTGATTGTAACCCCCTGGGTCTTCAGAAAGTTCACACCTTCGTCCACCTGGCCGGCGACCGTCTTCCGCTGTAAGGGCACGGACGCCTTGATCGAGGCAGCGATGATCTCCCGCTGCCCGGGCTTCAGCGTGTCCCACCACTTTTTACTGGCCATAACCGGGAGGGCGGTATAGGTGTGCTCGGTCAGCCCGACCTGTTTCTGCACTTCATAGAACTTCATGGAGACGATGGTGACGATGGGATTCTCCTGCCCGTCCACCACGCCCTGCTGCAGGGCGTTGTACAACTCGCCGAAGGGGATGGGAGTCGGAATAGCGCCCAGGGCGCGCATGAAGCCCAGCCAGACCTTAGCTTCCTGCACGCGCATCTTGAGGCCCTTCAGGTCGTCGGGGGTTCGGATCGGCTTGTTCTTGGTAGACATGTTCCGGAAGCCGAGTTCCCACCAGCCCAGAACGACAAAACCCTGGGTGGCGAGCTTCGCCTCCAGCTCCTTGCCCACGGGGCCATCCAGAACCTTGTAGATGTGCTGCCGGTCGCGGATGATGAAGGGAAGACCGAACGCCTGGAGCTCCGGCACCCAGGAAGGCAATGCACCCTCCGCGGCGACGGAGGTCATGTGGATGGTGCCGAGGCGCGCACCCTCGGCCAGCTCCCGCTCGGAACCGAGCTGGGCACAGCAGAAGATCTGCAGCTTGATGGCTCCTCCGGAATTCTTCTCCAGGATGGGGTTAAGAAGATTCAGGCCGACGGAGTAAGGGTGAGTAAGCGAACCAGCGTGGGCGAACTTGATGGTCAGCGGGTCTACCTTGGCCTGGGCCCACGTCATTCCGGGTGCGAGGAACACGGAAAGCGCGATAAAGAGTACCAGTATTACCGTAGGCATTGTTTGTCCTCCTTTTTTTAAATTTTTCCAGAACAAATTATCACATTCATAAGAATTTTTAAAGGAATTAAAAACCTATCGGAAGGCGTTTTCTAAACCGCTGCTAAAAGTAGGGATGGCGGGAGGCCTGGTTTCATTGACAGTAAAACCGGAATGAAATATGATTTTAATCGGAGATTAAACATGCCTAAATCTTTTTCTTCCCACCGGCCCGTAATCATGGGTACCCACTGGATGATCTCGGCGGATCATCCCTTAGCCGCGCAAGCCGGAGCAACCGTTTTGGAATCCGGCGGCAATGCGGTAGATGCGGCTGTGGCCGCCAACCTGGTTCTCGCCGTGGTCAGGCCCCATATGTGCGGTCTGGGCGGCGATCTTTTCGCGTTGATTTATCAGGCCCAAACAGGCCGGTTGGAGGCTCTTAACGCGAGCGGGCGCTCCCCTTATGGAGCCACCCGGGAACACTATTTAGGTTTGGGGCTAAAAGCTATACCAGAAGACGGCCTTCTTACGGCCACTGTGCCCGGCGCCATAGATGGCTGGGAGACAGTGTTGGGAAAATACGGCACCCGATCCCTTGCCGAATTATTACCTAAGGCCATCTCCTATGCAGAAAGGGGTTTTCCCGTATATCCGGAACTTGTCCAGGCCATTGAAAAACGCGCGCCGCTCCTGGCCAAGTCCCCGGCCGCTGCCAAGGTTTTTCTCCGGGATAGTAATCTTCCCCAGGTGGGTCAACGCCTGGTCCAGGCCGATCTGGCAGAATCGCTCCGTCTCCTGGCCGCTCAAGGCAGGGACGCCTTTTACCGGGGGCGTCTGGGAGAGACTTTGGTGCGCTTTTCAGAAAAAATGAGTGGGCTATTCGGCGCGAAAGATCTGTTGGACCACACCCACACCTGGACCGAACCCCTGAAGATAGATTACAAGGGGCTGACGGTTTGCACCCTGCCGCCAAATTCGCAGGGGATCGCCCTGCTGATGCAGATGGCCATATTGGAAAATTTCGAATTGACCGGCCTTGGCCATAATACGGTTGATTACATCCACCTGCTGGTGGAAGCCAAGAAACTGGCCTTTGCCGTTCGGGACAAGTATATCTGCGATCCGGACTTTCACCCAGTTCCGGTGGACCTCATGCTTTCCGCAGAACAAATCCGGGGACAGGCCGATCGAATCGACCGGCTCAAGGCGTCCTCCTTGGTTAAACCCAGGGATTTTTCAGCAGGCGGCAAGGACACCGTTTATTTAGCCGTGGTGGATCAAGAAGGGAATGCCGTCTCTCTGATTCAGAGTCTTTATGAGGCTTTCGGCAGTTGCGTCATGATCCCGGAAACCGGAATCATCCTGCACAATCGGGGCCGGGGCTTCACCCTTGATCCTGACCACGTCAACTGTCTTCAACCCCACAAGAGACCTTATCACACTCTCCATTCCGCCATGGTCCTAAAGAAAGGCCGCCCCTTTCTCGTCCTGGGTACACCTGGCGCAGATGGCCAGACCCAGACCGTAGCCCAAGTGCTGATGAACCAACTCGAATTCGGAGCGAGCGTCCAGGAAGCCGTGGAAGCCCCCCGCTTCCGGAGTAATCCCGATGGCTCCCTACTCTTAGAGGGCCGGCTAAATTTAGAGGTCGTAAGCGGACTCAAAGACAGGGGCCACAGGGTGGAAGTCGTATCCGATTGGGACGGGGTTATGGGTTCTTGCCAAATGATCCTCATTGACCGAGAAAACGGAGCCATGCTGGCGGGAGCCGATCCCCGCCGCCAGGCCTACGCCATCGGAAGTTAAAAG
>CAZIDC010000103.1:7050-8524 GCA_964537885.1 uncultured Syntrophaceae bacterium
CATGCTGGCGGGAGCCGATCCCCGCCGCCAGGCCTACGCCATCGGAAGTTAAAAGGTTATAAGGGTTGGTAAGGGTGATGTAACGAGAACCTATTGCTTCCGCTGCGGGGATTTCATCCATCTCGGGTTTGAAAATAAGGCGGCCAGCATACTGGCTATGGCGGCCATGATTAGCGGAATTTTATAAGAACCGGAGTGGACCATAAAGTAGCCGCTCAACCAGCCGGAGATTAATCCGGCCCAGGCCTTGGCCGTGTAGGTAATTCCATAATTCACCGTAGCATATCGAGAGCCGTAATAATCGCCGATGGTCGCAGGGTACAAGGCGAAAGGGGATCCTCCTAAAAGGGCGGCGATAAAAACAATGACCACAAAAGCCATAGGATGGTCTCCAAATTTTAACAAGGCTATTATGGAAAGCCCCAATAACCCAAAAAAGATCATCATGGTTTTTTCTCTCCCCAGTTTATCCGAGACAGTTCCGGATACGATCCTGCTCAAACCATTCCCGAGGGGAAAGATCACTAAAAGCCAATTAAAGTAAGTCTGCGGCAAATGGTATTCTTTGGCCACCATCTTCATCTGCGCCGCAAATAGAAGAACGATCGAAACCGTGAAGGCAAAGCAAAAATAGATTAAATACCACTGGTAGGTCTTGAGCATCTCCTGCGGCCTGAACTCTAAAGAAGGCTGAATGACTTTTTTGCCGGGAGCTGGCGAAGGAGGCTTCCATTGACTCGGGGGATACTTATAAAACAGAGCAGCAGGGACTAAAGCCAGTAACATCAGAAGGCCTAAATATTGAAAGGTGAGCCGGAACCCGTAGTCATCCAATGATCTTTGGATTATCCAGTTGAAAAGAGCCGTGCCCGCGCCGAACCCGAAAACAACCAGACCCGTGGCCAAACCCCTTTTGTCCGGGAACCACTTGATGGCGCTGGCAGTGGAAAGCCCATAAAGGATTCCCACTCCTACGCTTCCCAGTCCATAGGATAGATAAAACTGGTTGGGGGAGGCGGCCAAAGAAGACAAAAAGAAACCCAGCCCGACCAGGATGGCCGCAAGGATGGAAACTTTTCTCGGCCCGAAAGAATCAGCGATATAACCGGAGAATGGCTGGATAAAGGTCGCGGTATAAGCGAAGACCGTAAAGGCCAGGCCGACGGTGGCCAGGTCCCACTTGAGCTCCCGCGAAAGGGCGAAAGCAAAAAGGGACCAGGAATACTGATAAATACTGATAATCATCATCACCCATATGGTCATGATAAGCAACATACTACGGAACTTGTAATACCGTTTCAGATCGTCATCCATCAGAGGCCTCCAGCATTTCTGCTCCGAATGATCCAGGTCGGGCCTTATTAAAACAGATCCCCACCCCATCTGAATTTAAATAAAAAGGGTCATCTCCAAATTAGTTGAGGGCCAAAGAGCCGGTATATTCCAAATGCCGAGTGATTCCAGGGTCCCGGAA
>CAZIDC010000104.1:0-8506 GCA_964537885.1 uncultured Syntrophaceae bacterium
CCGTTCGTGGTGAGCTTGTCGAACCACAAAAATAATACTTTTGCAAGAGGCTCAAGTGATTAGCGTAAGTGTCAATGTCAGCGTCAAAAACGGTTCCTTTTAATGACATTAAACACTGGCCCTGACATTTTATTTTGTTCTAAGGAGTAAACCATGGCTGAAAAGTTTGTCAGCGAGCGGAATTTGAAGTTTCTGCTCTACGAGGTCTTTGATACCCCATCGCTCAGCCAGTATCCCTATTATGCCGAACACAGCCGGGAGAGTTTTGATATGGCCCTGGAAACAGCCATGAAGATGGGGAAGAACTTGATCAAGCCTAAACTCTCGGAGATGGATAAGAACCCCCCGGAATTCGTCAACGGCCGGGTAAAAGTTCACCCCGTGGTAAGAAGCATTATGAAAGAATGCGGGGAAGGCGGCTGGATTGCCGCGCCCTTTCCTTTTGATCTCGGAGGCCAGCAGCTCCCGTTGATGATTTCGGGGGCTTGCCGTTTTATCCTTTCTGCGGCCAACTATTCGGCCAGTGTCTACCCCTTCCTTACGACTGGAGCGGCCCATCTGATCTTGACCTTCGGCTCTCAGGAGATGGTTGATGCTTACGTGCCCAAGATGTTTTCCGGAGAGTGGCAGGGAACCATGGCCCTGACCGAACCCCAGGCCGGAAGCTCTCTGGCAGACCTTACTACCAGTGCGGAACCTACGGACCATGGTTATTACAAAATTCGAGGCCAAAAAATCTTCATCTCTGCCGGGGATCATGATGGGGTGGATAACGTCATCCATCTGATGCTGGCCAAGATCAAGGGCGCCCCTGCGGGGGTGAAGGGGATTTCCCTGTTTATCGTCCCCCAGAAACGGATGGAAAACGGGCAGCTCGTTCCCAACGATGTCAACACCGCCGGGATTTACCACAAGCTGGGATACCGCGGGGCGCCCATTACCCAACTCAGCATGGGAGAGAATAGCGATTGCCGGGCCTACCTTGTCGGGGAACCCCACAAAGGGCTCATGTACATGTTCCAGATGATGAACGAAGCCCGGATCGACGTAGGACTTGGAGCGGCGGCCATTGCTTCGGCTGCCTATTATGCCTCCTTGGAATATGCCAAGGAAAGGCCCCAGGGAAGAAGGGTTACCAGCAAGGATCCAACCCAGCCCCAGATTCCGATCATCCAGCACGCCGACATAAGGCGCATGCTCCTCTTCCAGCGTGCAGTGGTGGAAGGTTCCATGTCCCTTATCCTGCAATGTGCCTGGTATGCCGACCTAAGCAGAGTGCTCACCGGGGAGGGAAAAGAGAAGTATGACCTTTTACTGGACCTCCTGACCCCGGTGGCCAAGAGCTATCCTTCGGAGATGGGGATTCCCTCGGTGAGCGCAGGGGTTCAGATCCTCGGGGGATACGGGTACTGCGATGAATTCCCGCTGGAACAGTTTTATCGGGACGCTCGGATCCATCCTATTCACGAGGGCACCACCGGCATTCAGGGGATAACCCTTCTGGGCCGGAATGTGACCATGAAAAACGGCCAGGCCTTTAAACTCTTTTTAGGGGAAGTACAGGCGACCCTCAAGAAGGCCGAGGAGGTTCCGGAGCTTAAATCCTATGCCCAGGAAATGAAAGAGGCTCTCGATAAGCTTACAAAAGTCACCCTCCATCTGATCGGTATAGCCCAGAGCAAAGGCCCGGATGTATTCCTGGCCGACTCCACCCTCTACCTGGAATTTTTTGGAATCGTCAGCGTGGCCTGGCAATGGCTCCTCCAGGCCTTGGCCGTCCAGAAAGCCCTCAGGCAGATTCCCGCCGGCGCCGAAGCTGACTTTTATCAGGGGAAGCTTTACACCTTCCGCTACTTCTTCCGCTACGAACTACCCAAGATAGAAGGCTTGGCCAAACGCCTTATGGACGCCGATGGCTTGACCGTTGAGATGAAAGATTCGTATTTTACTGATTGATTCTTCGCCCCACCCTTTCCTTCCCCTTCAGAATGGGGAGGGTTGGCGGGTGAATCCGCAATCGACCTGGATCCGCCCGCCCTTCCTGCGGTTTTATATTTGGTTTAGGCCTGCATGGTCAGAACGATGAAGAAAGTGCCGCTGTCCCGCTTCACCAGGAGCAAGAGAGGTTCTTTTTCTCCGGCCTTGGCGACGACCTCCCGGGCTTCGGCAACCGAGTGCACCGGCTGGCGGTTCATTTCCAGGATGATATCCCCGCGGTGGATGCCCTCCCGCTCCGCCGGGCTTCCGTTCTGGACCCCCGCGACCACTACGCCCTGACCGGGCGTAACCCCAAGCCGGCTGGCCATCTGAGGGTTCAAGTCCTGAAGCTGGAGGCCCCACTTTCCCTGGGAGGGCTGGATAGATTGCTCTTCGGCAACTCTTTCCGAAGGGAGCTTGCCGACGACCACGGGACGCTGCTGTTCTGCGCCATTGCGGAGTATGGTTACGGGAACCTCCTGCCCTACCGGGGTTTCGGCCACTATGGCGGAAAGGGCGCGGGCGTCTTCCACCGTCTTATTGTTGAACGAAACAATCACGTCGCCTCGTTGGATTCCGGCCTTGGCAGCAGGACTTTCCGGGATTACATCGCTTACCAGAGTCCCCTTGCTCTCTTTTAACTTCAAGGCCTTCGCCAGCTCAGGGGTGAGCGGCTGAATGTTGACTCCGAGATACCCCCGGGTCACCTCGCCCTTGGCCACAAGCTGAGGGATCAGAGGTTTGGCCGTGTTCACCGGGATGGCAAATCCGATCCCCTGCCCGTAGGGGATGATGGCGGTGTTGATCCCGATGACCTCTCCCTTGATGTTGAAAAGCGGGCCGCCCGAGTTACCCGGGTTGATGGAGGCATCGGTCTGGATGAAGTTGTCATAGGGCCCGGCGCCGATGACCCGGCCCTTGGCGCTCACGATCCCGGAAGTTACGGTATGGCTCAACCCGAAGGGATTGCCGATGGCCAGAACCCAATCTCCAACATTTATCCGATCGGAGTCACCCAGCCCCGCCACCGGAAGATTCTCCTTGGGCTTGATCTTCAGCACGGCCAGGTCCGTTTTTGGATCGCGCCCCACGACTTGCGCCTTATATTCCTCCTTGTCCCCGACGGTGACGACTACCTCCTTGGCGCCTTCCACCACGTGGTTGTTGGTCAGGATGTAACCGTCGGCGCTGATGATAACTCCGGATCCCGCGCCATGGGTTTGGCGATTCTCAGGGCCCTGAGGAATCAGGTTGGGGAATTGTCTGAAGAAATCCCCGAAGGGGCCTTCGGGAAATTGCGGCATGGGGAAATTTCCCGCCTTCTCAATCTTGGTCACCTTGACATTGACGACCGAAGGACTCAATCTCTTGGCCAGATCGGCAAATGATCCGGGGACAGCCGCTGCCGGAGCGGATGCCGTTACGCCGGTAAGGGGGCCTTTGGCCTCTGATGCGCCGGTCCAGTGGAAGGCCGAAGCCATCCCGAGTCCGACCAGGGTGAAGACCAAGGCGAAAGCCGCCAGGGTCAACCCGCGAGTCCTTTTGCCGGTTAGAAAACGTTTTAAAATGGTAACCATGTTTGTTCCTCCTTTAAGGTTAAAATTCAGGCAAGGCTCCCGGCGTCATGCCGGAATTTCCTGCCTATCTTTGAGAAAAATATAACGGAGGAACATTAGAAGAAGATTAACCGAAGATTAGAAGTTTTTAATGTTGATGATCTCGCCCAAAGTCTTAAGGCCGTCACTCCTGCGCCAGCAGTCCGCCTCAGGCGGACCAGAAATCTGTTTCGGAAATTTCGGCTTTTTACGAAGCCGTCAATGTTGCAAGGGTGATTAGCGGTGAGGAAAAGAGAAAGCGCGTTCAGGATTGGAGGGGAATAAAAACCGTAAAGGTGCTCCCTCGGCCAGGGGTACTTTCGACCTGGATTTTTCCGCCATGGGCCTCGACAATGGAGCGGGCGATGCAAAGCCCAAGGCCGGAGCCGCCTTCGCCCCGGGAGCGAGCCTCGGCGGAGCGGTAGAATCGCTCGAAGAGTCTTCCCTGGTCTTCCGGGGACAAGCCGATCCCCGAATCCGCAACCCGGAGCAAAACCCATTCCCCCTCCCCCTTACAGGAAAGCATGACCCGGCCGCCGGCGGGAGTATATTTAATCCCGTTATCTACCAGGTTCAACAGAACCCGCCGGAGGCGCTCGTAATCTCCCTGGATCGATAGGGGCTCTGGGGCCTCGCTGAGAAGGGTGACGTTACGGTTATCGGCCAGAACCTTAGCCTGGCCGATAACATCTTCGATAAGGCGTGCCAGATCGACCGGCTGGTGGTCCATACGGAGGACGCCGGCATCGGCCCGGGCGAGAAGCAGCAGGCCTTCTACCAGACGGGTGAGCCGGTCAATCTCTTCAAGGCCGCTTTGCAGAAGGCGTTGATACTCCTCCGGAGTCCGTGGCGCGCGCAGAGCCACTTCAATCTCTCCCTTTAGAATGGTGAGGGGTGTTTGGAGTTCATGGGAGGCATCAGCGCTGAACTGGCGGACCTGGCGAAAGGAAGCGTCCAGACGTTCGAGCATCTCGTTTAAGGTTTGGGCAAGCCTGCTTAACTCATCGTTTGCACCCGTGTCCTCCAGGCGGGCGGCCAGATGCTCCGCGCTGATGCGCCGGGCCGACTCCGCCATCCGGTCCACCGGCCTGAGCGCTCGGCGGGCCAGGAGCCATCCGCCTCCTCCGGCCAGCAAGAGGCCGATGGGGAAAATAGCGGCCATGGTTAGGAGAAAACGACGGCGCGCATTGTAAGAGACCTCGAGCGACATTCCCACCTGGATCAGTCGTAGGACCCGGCCGGCCTCGATGACCGGCAGGGTTATAACCCGGACCGGATAACGGGCCAGGCCTTCCACGGTCTCAAAGGTCGGAAGTCCCTTGGCGGCATTCTCCCGGGCCTTCGGGCTGAGCGGCAGCTTGCCGTGACGCGGAGACAGGGACGGGCCTGAACGGCCCGGCGGCTCGATCATCTCAAAGAAGCGGTCCCAGGGAGAGAAGCCGAAGAAACGGCGGAAGACCTCGTCAACGTCGGGAGGAAAGAATGTTGCGCTGCCCCTGTGGGCCTGCTCAGCCAACACCCGACCGACCCCGGAAAGCGCCGTATCCACGTCCTGGGAGAGGTTGTAGGCCAGAAGCGCATATCCCACCCCGCCCAGAAGGAGGAGGCTCAAGGCCAAATGGCTGGTGTACCAGAAGGTGAGGCGCGCCCGAATGGATCGAATCCGCATGGATCACTCCGCTTGCAGCACGTAGCCAACCCCCCGGATAGTATGGATCAGCTTGGATTCCCGGTCGGAGTCTATCTTCTTCCGGAGGTAATTGACGTAAACGTCCACCACGTTAGTCCCGGTATCGAAGTCATAATCCCAGACGTGCTCGATGATCATGGTCCGGGTAAGCACGCGCCCTGGGTTGCGCAGGAAGTAGTCGAGGAGGGCAAACTCTTTGGAGGTGAGGTCGATCTTATCCCCTCCACGAAAGACCGTATGCCGGGCAGGATCGAGCGTCAAGTCGGCGAATCGAAAAACCGCCGGCCCACTCTCGGTCCGCCGGCGCAGCAGGGCCCGGACCCTGGCGACGAGCTCCTGGAAGGCGAAAGGCTTGGCCAGATAATCGTCCGCTCCCGCGTCCAGACCGAGAACCTTGTCCTCGATGGTCGCCCGCACCGTAAGCAGCAGAACCGGCGTGGTGACCTTCCGCTTGCGGAGCTCCTGGAGGACCTGGAGCCCGTTCATTCTGGGCAGGCCGATGTCGAGGATAATCAGGTCATGCACTCCATCCAGGGCCATTGCCATGCCTTCTTCGCCGTTTGGTGCGGGATCGACCGCGTAGCCTTCCTCTTCCAGGCCCTGCCGGATGAAGTTGGCCACCTTTTTTTCATCTTCCACAACCAGGATCCGCATCAAAGGACCTTTTCCCTAACCCTAACGATGTTTTTGAAGAGGGGCTTAGATAACTCATCCCCTTGAATGAATAATACAACAAGCCCTGGAAGATTTACAAGCGTCCAGCGGTGGATAGGGTGTTTGAGGAACTTTATTCCCCGCCTCCCAAGGGTTAAGAAATTGGTTGGAATGGGGGCGGGTCAGGCCAAGTGAAGTATTTAATCCCTTTTGGGTCAATTCCTCGAAGCTTGCTTCGATGAAATCGACATCATCCTAACCGGATGATACCCCGCAGCTTGCTGCGGGGAGAGTTCATTTGCCGCGTCAAACCAGGGTAACAGATTTTGCTCCTGACGGTCGTATATCCTGTTTTCGCGAGCTTGAGCCGGCAGTACTGTCGTTCTGCCAACAATCGAATTCCAAAAAATTTCCCCAACAATTTGCTGAAAAATACTTTTCGTCCCTGCGTTTTCATTCCTGAGCAAGCAGGAACCCGGTCTATTCAGTACGTTCTGTCCGCCTCAGGTGGACCGCCTTCGCGGGAGTGACGTTGAGTTGGAGTTTTTCCTAAAATAGACTTGACATTTTTCCTTACTTTAGTAATATCCACTTTAAAAATCCGACCTTCACAAAGCTCCGTAACAAAGGCAAAGATCTTTCAACCCATAAACCTTTGAGGTGGTGTATGGCGATTGGAGATTTAAATCCCGTTTCTCTGAAGAGAGGTGGGATTTTTTTATTTTCGGGGCTCTTTTCTATAAGGTAAGGGAACTTCATCAGAAGAAAATCAAATATCCCGATGTCAATTGAATCATTTATGGGCGCCCCTATTTTTTGGGCAAACTTCAACAAAGAAAAAATAAGGAGGGGTGAGATGAAAACGGAGCAAAAGCAACAAAGAGCGTGTCTTACCGGACGATGTATCTGGATCATGGCCCTTTGTACCATTTTTTCCATGGTCCTCGTCTCCACGGCACCCGCCCAACTGAAAAAACCTCTGGCCGATGAAACGAAAAAGATCCAGGCGGCGGGAGAGGAGAAACAAAAGACAGCTATTAAACCTCAATATGGGGGAGTCTTGAGAACCAATTATGCCACAGATCCAAGGTCCCTGGACCCCCACCAGGAAACCTATGGTGCGACAACAGGAATTACTGTAAACACCAATAACACCTTGCTGCGTTTCAACGCCGAGATGACGGGCTGGGAACTGGAGCTGGCTGAAAGCGTCAAGCAGATCGACGATACGACCTATGAATTCAAGATCCATAAGGGCGTGCGTTTTCATAACGTTCCTCCGGTTAACGGCCGGGAGCTGACTTCGGAGGATGTCAAATACAGCATTGAACGTGTCATGGGTATGCACGGCAAGAAAACCGATTTCAAACACCGTTATTATTTTGAAGGCAAGATCAAATCCATTGAAACGCCGGATAAGTACACCGTCGTTTTTAAATTAACCCAACCCTATGCCCCGTTTCTCAGGTATATCTCCACTCCCTGGTGTGCCATTGTGGCCAAAGAGGTAGTCGAAAAGTATGGGAACCTGAAGACAGTGGCCATCGGGTCCGGTCCTTTCATCCTCAAGGATTTCGTCAAAGGCTCCCACATCACCCTGGTGAAAAACCCCAATTACTGGAACAAAGGATTGCCCTACCTGGACGGCATTGATTTTAAAATCATGTCCGATCCGGCAAGTGTCCTTTCGGCCTTTATTGCCGGGAGACTGGATTACTGCGGGTTCTATCATTTCCAGCTGGAGACCTTCAAGAAGGAGGCCCCTGATGCGATCATCGATAGTTTCCCAGGCACCCACATGTGGGTCCTGCGTGTTCAGCCCTGGATCGAAGGGAAAAAGCCCCTTAAATCGCCCCTTGACAACAAAAAGGTCAGACAGGCTATTGCTATAGCCATTGACAAACCCAAATTATTAAAACTGGCCTGGGGCGGTTTCGGCCATGTCGGGATCGGACCTGTTCCCCCGGTTTTCGATGATGCCCTCAAACCGGCCGATCAGGTGCAATACAATCCCGAAAGGGCCAAACAGCTTCTGGTCGAAGCCGGGTATCCCAACGGTTTTTCCATTGAACTTCTGACCTGGAACCTGCCTTATATGACCGCTCCGGCCCAGGTGCTGAAAGAGATGCTCAAGCAAGTCGGCATCGATGTCAAGCTGACCTTACTTGAGCAGCCCCAATACTTCAACCGGGCTTACCGCTTCGATTACGAATTATCCCTTCACATCATGACCGCCGGGGTGGATCCTGAAGAGTGGCTGATTCCCTACTTCGGGCCTTTGGATGAATCCACCTTTTATAAATGGAGCAACCCGGAACTTTGGAAGTTGATTAAGGAGCAGCAGTCAATTCTGGATGTGAAAAAGCGGAAGGCCCTGATCAGAGATATTCAATTAAAAATTATGGACGACGCCACGCATACATTTCTCTATACCCAGCTTCGATTCTGGGTCCGAAGACCCTATGTTCACAGGAAATTCTACCTGCTGGATTATCAACCCTTCGTTGGGGAAACGTATTGGATGGAAAAACATTAATAATTGAGCCTCTTGCAAAAGTATTTTTTTGTGGTTCGACAAGCTCACCACGAA